>DUUM01000069.1 GCA_012841565.1 Candidatus Epulonipiscium sp.
AACCATTGCGGAACCAACTTATCCACCGCCCCCTTTATTGCAATTGTTGCTCTAACATTACAAAACTGTTACAAATGGCCCAATAGCATTGACGAGAATAAATTACCAATGCTATAATCAAATAGAAAACGGAATATGAAAAATATTCCAATATGTACTTAGTACAAAATATGAGGAGGAGAAAGAATATGAAAATGCGTAAAAGAATAGCAGCATTAATAGCAGTAGCAATGATAGCAGCATTAATGCCGATGTCAGCATTTGCTGCATCAAGAAACAGAGTTCAAAAAGTAGTAACAGTTGAAAAGGATTCTGTAATTAAAAAAGGACAAGAACCAGACTTAAGAATTAGGTTAGATGATGAGTTATCCACAAATCAATCATTTTACCTACATTTAGACGGTGCAGAGTGGATATCAGTTGATGACTTAATAGCTCGTTTCCCAGCAAATGAAGCAGCTAAAGTAAATGATGATATTTTTCACTTTGTAGTTAAAGATAGGCCTTTATTAATCAACGGTGATCAGATATTTGAAGCTCACAGAGAAGGTGGAGAAACATTAGCTATAAGGTATTTGCTTCCTGGTAGCACAGTAAATGGTACAGAGGTTGCTGGTCCAGCAGCACTTGCGCCAACAACAGGAAACCCAAATGAAAACTTTGAGTTTATCTTCCCAATGGCAGCGGAAGTTACAGGGGATGAAGCAATAGTTAAAATTCAAATGTATGATACAACAATCACTAACACAGATCATTTATTTGCAGTTTCAGATGGAGTTAGAGCAAAAGTAGTTATGGGAGATGCACCAGGTTTTTACAGAACTACAGAAATTGCTGAAATCAGACTTGAAGAAACATATGCGAATTCTATAAAAGAAGTACCACTGAATGAAAGATGGTTTACACTTGAACTTAGAAATACAGACTTTATGTTTAATGTTGATACAACAAAAGCAGAAATGGTTGGTGAAAGAGCTTATAGAACTGGTACGCCTCAAAAATTCACCGCTGACAATTACGAGTTAAGTAATGATAGAACAAGACTTGGAATCAAAATTGAAGATGGCATTTTAGATGGCGCTTTTAACGAAAGAGGAAATATCAAAATTACAGGTATAGAAGTAGTAGCAGCAAGAGATGCTAAAAATGGCCCAGTAATAGCAGTTATGGACAGCAAAAAATTGTTTGACAAACAAGATGTTACAGTTGCTAAGCATGGAGATTATGGAACAACACTTAAAGCAGAAAAAGACTACAAAGTAGTTGCAGGTAATGAAATCGAAGTTGAATTTACATTAAGTGAAGACATAGCAAATTCATTAGTAGGATCAAGACCAGCTACATTTACTTTTGGCCAAGGAGTCAAAATTAAAACTGGTACTACAGTAACATCAGATGATTGGGAAGATTACAAAGCAGATGATATTTTATGGGGTGACTACTCCTTAACACAATCTAACGCAATAATAAGACTACTTGATGAAATAGAAACATTAAAAGCAGCAATTCCTGTAGATACAACAGCTTTAAATGCAGCTAAACTTGACTTAATTAGCATATTAGGATTTGCAGGAAAACCAGTATATTCAAAACCAGGTAAAACAGCATTAACAGGTTTGAGCGGAGTTGAAGTTAAAGGAAGCGATGTAGATGATCTTGATAAAGATGATTGGTCAGATACTGCACGTAAAAACCGTATTCACATTGCAGATAACCACAAATCATTTACAGTAGATAACTTCAACCTTGTAAAAGATAAAGCAGGTAGTTACACATTTAAAACAACACTTTTAGTGCCAGCTAACGTTGTAGGCGATGTTACTTTAGAAGTTTCAGGAAAAGGCCTTACAGAAGAAACAATTACAATTCTTGATGTAGAAGCACCAATAACAGTGGAAGAAAAAGGAATTGATATTAAAGTTGGTCTGAAAGAAATCGAAACAGAAGGTAGAATCCTTATTAAAGAAACAGCAGAAGAAAGATTAGCCCAAGGTAAAGATATTGTTCTTCGCGTAGATGACATTGATAATGGTCTTAAAATTAAATCATTCGACTATAAAGTAGTTGAAGGTGACCTTGTACTTGATGATGACTATGGTACATGGAAATCAGGAGACCAAGCAATAGGTGTAAAACGTGTAAGTACAGAAGCATCAACAATTGAAATTACAAATATTGTAATGTTCACAGATCGTACAGTTCCAGAAGGAAAGTATGACTTATTAATTGGTGGAGATGCAATCTCTAGAATAACAAAAGACTTAGATGATGATATTGATGCTGCAGTAGTACTTGAAGATTTCATTAACATTACTACAAAGAACACAGAAGATATTGCTGGAAGTGCTAACAAAGCCAAAGTATCTTTCGTAGTAGGCAGTAACGAATACCTAGTAAATGGTAAAGTAGAAACCATGGACGTAGCACCATATATTAAAGATGGCCGTACAATGGTTCCAGTTCGTTATGTAGCAGCAGCATTAGGCGTTAGAGGAGACCAAGTAATTTGGGATCAAGTAAACCAAACAGCTACAGTTCTTGCTGATAAAACAATTCAAGTTAAACTTGGAAGTAAAATGATGGTTATTGACGGTGTATCCGTTCCTATGACAGCAGCTGCAGAGCTTACGTCAGACAGAACATTCGTTCCAGTAGCAGAAATTGCTAGAGCACTTAACGTACCAACAGCATGGGATACAGAAAACGCAACAGCTACATTTAACTAAAAAGAACAAGTAATAAATCAAGAACAGACTTCCTTGTGGAGTCTGTTCTTTTTTTGCAGTTTTGGCCTAAACTGTGCTATAATATGACCTATAGTAGGGATAGAAAGAAGGAAAGATATGAATGATTACACGACACATGAAGGTAAAAAAAGTAAGGTCCTATGGCCACTAGCAATTATTCTGGCCATTGTTCCGTTAGTGGTACGCCTGCTGGAAGTAAGGCTCCCGGGGATAGTCAAACAGTTTTGGGATGGTGGCTCAGGAACCTATGCTGATTTTTTTAGTGCAAATAAGGTAATCCTACTCGGTATAGCAACGCTGATTGGAGTGATACTTTTTATAGTAGAATACAAGAAAGCCTCGTCCTATCAAGGAACAAAATTAGAAATAAAATTATATAAAAACAAAGTGGTTTATAGCTGTTTAGGGGTTTATACTTTTTTTGCAATATTTTCTACCATCATG
Organism: Candidatus Epulonipiscium sp.; assembly: GCA_012841565.1. The sequence continues at coordinate 3,192 of DUUM01000069.1, forward strand.
ACTAGGCCTGATGAGCGAGCACTTGCATTCTTTGGTGCGCCAGGACGCTATGAAGGGTTAGTGACTATTTTATTTTATATTATAAGCATGGTTCTTGCCATGTATGTAGGCCAAGAGTGGTGGAATATTAAAGCCATGTATAAGATTTTTGCTTGGGGTGCTTTTGCCTTAGGACTTATTGGTATAGGACAGTTTTTTGGAATAGATTTATTTCAACTAGATGGTGGCAAGGTTCTTATTTTGCCCCATAAATATCTGCATTTAGCAGGTCAAGTGAATTTTTCCTTTGATGGCAGGGTGTATGCCACCTTGTTTAATCCTAACTATGTGGGAAGTTATGGGGCTATGTTAATGCCTATCAGCATTGTTGCCATGTTTTATACCTACCTTTATAAAAAGGATACAATGACAAAGTTAGGGGCTATTTTCTTTGCCCTTACCATGGTTGCCTTATGGATTACTTGCTACTCAAGAGGTGGAGTAGTCGGGGGGAGCTTTGCGCTTTTACTCATCTTTATTCTATTAGGCAGGAAGATTATTAAAAATAAGACCCAATGGATTCTTTTAGCTATTTTAATGGTTGTTTCAGGAATTGCTTTAAATATGCTTTCAGAGGGTGTGATTGTTAATCGGATTCGCACCTTACCAAAGGAAACAATGAATTTCTTTAGGCCTACAGATTCTGAGTTAGGGAAACTAGAAGATGTGAAACTAGAAGAAAATGCAGTAGAGATTACATCTAATTTGCCCTTTGTACGGATTGAAAAACAAGGGGAGGTCTTTACTTTAAAGGATGAATTAGGTAAGACCATGTTAATTAACGAGGATGAAAAGAATATAAGGATAGAAGGAGAAGCTTTTGAAGGGTTTGTAATCGTTAAAAAAGCCCCTGATGCATTTATGGTTCGTATTTTAAATCCAGAAAAAGGAGTGAACTACTACCTTGATTTTGTTCAGACAGATGATGGATTTCGTATTGTGGGAACCAATGGGGCATTACAAACCATTGAACCTGTAGATGCATGGGGATTTGAAGGAAAGGAAAAAGTAGGTAGTGGTAGGGGCTATATATGGTCCAGGACCTTACCAATGGTGAAAGACACTTGGCTTTATGGATATGGCCCAGATACTTATGTAGTACGTTTTCCTCAGCACGATGTACTTGGAAAGATTAATTCAGGAGGAACACCAAGAATTGTGGTTGACAAGCCTCATAACCTATATTTGCAAACCATGGTTTCCACAGGATTAGTATCTTTATTGGCACTTCTTGTATTATTTATAACTTACTGCATATTATGGTTTAGGCATATCCGAAGCTTAGATCAAGATGATATCCGCCGCTGGATGAGTATTGGAATATTTGCAGCTATTTGCGGCTATTTAATTGCAGGATTATTTAATGATAGTGTTGTATCCGTTGCTCCTGTGTTTTGGATATTATGGGGACTTGGCATAGGGCTTACAGGGTCAAAACAAAAGGTATAAAAACTTGCAAGGAAGTTTATAAAAATAATATGATAAAAAATGGAGGGGTTTTAATGGGTAAAAAAGTGATGATGCTATTATTAGTAACTTGTATGACACTAGCACCAGTTCAAATCTTTGGGGCTACAGATAATTACATTCCTTACATTGCTACAGGTAAGGTAGATCAGTTTATTCTAGGGGAAATAACCATTGATAATACAGATTATGATTTTCAAGCCGGTCAATTTTTTAGACTAAGTCTTGTCAATGCTGAATTCGATCTGGATTATAGGGATGCAGTAAGAATTGGTTCAAGTAGTATAGAGTTTGAAGATGGTTACAAGAATGAAGTGGTAGGAATGGTTAAGGAAGATGTAATAGAGGGTAGTGTCATTAATATTAGCTTTTACACCAAGCTACTTGGTGGACCAGCTGAAATTGTGATAGATTCTATGGATTCGGGCATTACATCTGGGACCTATACCTATGCTATATCAGGAGAGATACCAGCCTCTTATAAGGGGCAGGTCCAAAATATAGAGTCTGTGCTTTTAGAAAAAGAGGCAATTATAAAACCGATTGTTATTAAAGAACCTAAGGAAGCATCTTTCCGTACCAGTCAAATGTCTAAGGCGGACAAGGAAGATTTGATTAAGTTAACCTTGGCAGATTCCCAATTTGAATTTCGCAATGCTACTCCTAGAGACTGGGTTAAATTTATTGTAGATGATGGCCAGGGTAATGTAATTCGCTATAGAGAAGGGGAAGATGAAGAAGTCCAGTTTAACCAAAAGGACAATGTGATTACCTTTAACGAAAAGGATGACAAAATCTTTGAATTAGAGGGAAAAAACTATACCATTACAATTGAGAACTTAAAAATTAGGGCAATAGATACGAATGAGCCAAAAAGAGATGTAGAAGTGCAAGTAAGCGGGGCATTAGTAGCAGATCAAAAGATTATTGTTGCCCACCAGGATGTTCGGGAAAAGCCTAAACCAGAGCCAGAGCCCGAAGAGGTAGAGGAGCCGGAGACGCCTGAACCTACAGAGCCAGAAGAACCGGAAGTGATTATTCCGCCTGTAATCCCTCAGGAGCCAGAGCAAATGCTTGCTAAGGTAGAGTTTACAGTTGGTAAAGAAGATTATAAAGTAGATGGACTTTCACATCCTATTGATGCAAAGCCCTATATATCAGTCCATGATAGAATTATGGTGCCAGTTCGTTATGTGGCATATGCCCTAGGCGCCCAGGAGAAAGACGTAAGGTGGGATGGGCAAGCAGGAACGATTACAATTAATGGTGACAAGCCAATGATCATTGATATGGGCAAAAAAGAAATGATCAGGGGTAGTATTATTAACACCTTGTCAGAAATAACCGTAATAGAGGGAAGGACCTTTGTGCCTGTTGGAGAAATTGGTAAGGCCTTTGGTTCTAAGGTTACATGGGATGGGGAAAGTAGAACGGCTACATTTAACTAAATTCTAGGGGATAACAGCCAAAACAAGGCCATATATATCCGACTCAGCATCTCTTGCAAAGAGCGCAAAGGATGCTTCACTGGATATATATGGCCTTGTTTTTACGTAATCAACCTCATTTTATATAAAAGATCCTTGCATCAGTCCTTCCTATCTAGTCAATGTTACAGTTTCAAGTCAAAAAGGCTACAATATTGAAAAATATCCCTTAATGTTTTACAATATAAGATGAAACAATTATATAATTAGAGAGACTCATGAATCTAAGGAAACTTCGGCGCAAAGGTTGGTGGGACT
>DUUM01000070.1 GCA_012841565.1 Candidatus Epulonipiscium sp.
AAATATCTATTTACGGTGCAGAAGAATCTGACGATATTTTCTTTTTACCTAAAAAGAATTGGGAAAATACCCATTCATACGACTATATAGGTGATGCCCTGGCCACATTAAAGCCAGCCATTATTGATGGCAAACAAGGCTACCAACTTCTTAGTTATCATGATGTAGATAGGGAGATAAGTTACACCGAAGAATTCTATGTTCCAGAGCTAGGACTGTCCCTAACGGAAGATCAATTATATGACTACTTCGATCAAGTTGGAATTTTTGATTATGTCCATCCAGAAGATGGTGAAACATATATGTTCAACCCATGGGCTACTAAAGCTGATGACTTCCATGATTAGACAATCGTGGAATATTACAGTATAATTGAACATATAAACTATTGAAAGATGTGTAATACGGTATAATTGACAGTTATTATAAAGAATAAAAACATGAGGGGGATTGGCAAATGAAAAAAAGAAAGAATATTGTAATACTACTAATTAGTATGATGGTATTTGGAATAATACCACCGACGGTGTCCATGGCATCAGGAACTCGGGTGACTAAGGTTGTGAACGCTAAACTAAATGAAGAATTAATAGAAGGGAAGGTACCAGATCTATTCGTTGGATTTGGGGATGCCCATACAACAGATGGGGGATTTTATTTAAATTTAGTTGGTGCAACATGGGGGGACCACTATAAAAGTCAAGGAACTTCTTTGAATGTGGAAGCTGGGCAGAATGTTATTGGTACGGTAACAGCTTTTCGTATAAATGACCGACAATTGAAAGTTGTAACATTTGGTGAGAATTATAGTTCACACCACAAAATTAGGATTCCTTTGTTTACTAAAATTACAGATGATGAGGCAAGAGTTGAAGTTGAAAACAATAACTCATCGGTCACAGATGGTAGTTTTTTATTTGCAGTAGATGTTACTAAAACCAAAGCTCAGGTGGAAGTTGTTAATAAGAATATACCCATATTCTACAAACAAGGTAATATTGCTCCAATTGTCATTAATGAAGCGTTTTTAGGTCACTTTATCCACGAAGGTAGCTTTGATTCAGAAGAAAAACGAACCATAACAGTGGCGTTGGAAAATCCAGAGTTTTCATTTAATATTTCTGCTTTAGAAAGGGTTTCATTTCGAAGGGGACTTAGTGGACGTGAAGATGTCCCAGTAAGAGTTAGTTATGCTAAAAATGATGATAAAACTGATAATAAAAAAATAATTCAGCTTGTCTTACCGCAAATTTTAAGCGGGGGCAATCAAAGAGGATCCATGGAACTGAATAATTTAGGTATTAGTTCTATTGTTAACAACCCCAAAGAGGGAGATATTAAGGTCACCATAGATGGAATTATGATAGAGAAAGCTGTAGGAATTCGTGTAGGAGTGGTGAAAAATACCGTTCCAGCTGGTGGAACAAGCTCTGGGGACACTAGCCCAAGCGGAAGTAGCAGTAGTTCAGGTGATAAGGATACGGATGATATTAAGATAACAACAATACCTGCAAAAGCAGATCAATCAAATCCTCTAACACAAACAACAGTAGCAGTGAAGTCTACCATAGAGAAAGACACAGCAAATGTAACTGTATCCCAAAGCACAGTAGATAATGCTATTAAAAAAGCACAAGAAGCATCTGATAAAAATGCTGCAAAGAACAATGGTATTAAAGTAGAAATCAAAGTAGATGATAAGATAAATAATGAAAATAAATCTGTAAACAATATTTCTGTAGGACTACCTAAGGCTACCATAGACTTATTAGCCAAGGCAGAGGTAACAGAACTTAGTATCAACAGTACTGTAGGTACATTTGCACTTGACCTTGAAACACTGAAAACCATTCAAAATGAAATCAAAGGAGATATAAAGGTATCTGCGAATAAAGTAGATAACAAAACACTCTCGGAAGAAGTAAAGGAAGTCGTTGGCAATCGTCCTGTATTTGACTTTTCAATCACAGGAACTGATGGAAAGCAAGTTACTGATTTTGGAAAAGGAAAAGTGTCTATTGAAATACCATATATTTTAGCAGCTAACGAAAAGGCAGAAAATCTGCTTGTTTATTATATTGATAATGAAGACAAGCTTTATGAAATGCCAAATTTTGTCTATAATACTGAAGCTGGAATATTCTCTTTTGACACAGATCACTTCTCAAAATTTGCACTAGGATATAAAGAAGATGAAGAAGATAAAAAATCAGAAGAAGTAGAATCCAATACATCAGCTATAATATTTACAGATACGGAAAATCACTGGGCAAAGAAAGACATAGAATTTGTCACAGCACGCGGTCTTTTTGGAGGTACAGATCAAGAGAAATTTTCACCTAATGTATCCATGACAAGAGGAATGCTGGTGACAGTTTTAGCTAGACTTGCTAAAGCGGATTTAAGTGACCATCTAGCCAGTAGTTTTATGGATGTAAAATCAGATTCTTATTATATGCCAGCCATTGAATGGGCAAGAGATAATAACATTGTAAATGGTCTATCGGCCACTGAATTTGCACCAAATCAAGCTATTAGTAGGGAACAGCTAGCTGTTATCATGGTAAACTACGCTAAGGCTAGCGGATTTGAATTTACAAGCCAGGCAGTAGAAAATAATTTTGTAGATCAAGCTAAAATTAGTAGCTATGCTAAATCATCAGTTAAAGAGATACAAATGTCGGGGCTGATTTCAGGAAGAGAAGATAATACATTTGATCCACAGGGAACGGCTACAAGAGCTGAAGTTAGTGCAGTTCTTAAAAGATTTGTAGAAGCAATTGAAGCAAAGTAGAAAATTATATCAATAAAACAAAATCAAGCCCTTCTATCACCTCGTTTACAACTTTTAGGAAATATAAAAAGTTGCAGATTAGGCAATAGAAGGGCCTATTTTTATGACTTATACTCCCTAAGACAGGACAAAAACGCTTATATATATTAAAAAAATGTCGATATATGTAATATAAAGTATTGTACAATTTTCTAAAATCTGTCCTGGGGGGATGTTAATGGAATATATAGCACCGGTGCTTTCGGTAACT
>DUUM01000071.1 GCA_012841565.1 Candidatus Epulonipiscium sp.
ATCACTTCCGATACAACTCCATTAATAGGACTTGTAACCTCGATATTTGCTTTTGCAATTTCATCCTCAAGCTCTGCTATTTGAATATTAACGGATTTAACCTCATTTTGTTTGGCTGCTATCATTTGTTTCTTACTTTTGTCTGTTACCCTGTTGTAAGCTGCATCTACTGTATACTGGGCATTTTTCTTTTGAGATTCAATAGCCATTACAGACGCTTTGGTACCTTCTAGTTGGATATTTGCCGTTTCAAGTTGATCTTCAATAGCTTTAACTCGGTCTACCATATCATCATATTCTTTTTGGGCTATAATACCAGCCTCTAATAATTCCTTTTGATCATTAACAAGTTTTCTAGCTGTATCCAATTCCCTTTTTGCCTGCTCAATCCCTAATTCTTGGGTAGTAATAGCATCTGCTAAATCTTTTTCCGACTTTTTCACTTGTTCAAGAGTTGATTCTGCTTGCAAAATCTCTTGTTGACCAGCTTGGCTTGTTAAATCATTTAATGATAAATTAGTCGAAGATAATTGAAGCTTTAGCTTTTCTAAGTTTCTTTCTAACTTTGTTTTTGTGTCGTTTTCAAAACGAATTAGAACATCCCCTGCCTTTACCTGATCCCCAACTTCTACTATCACTTCTCCAACGGTCGCATTTATTTCAGAGTAAATACTTTCCTCATCTTTTGCTTCTACAAGCCCAGCTGAGGATATTTGTGCGGATATAGGGTTTTTAGAAACCGTATGTACCTGAACAACAAGGCCCTCTTTAGATCCGCCACCCATTGTAAAGATTGACTTTCCTTTTGTCATTGCAAAAATAACTCCTCCAATTATTACAACGCCAATTACTGAACCTATAATGATTTTCTTTTTATTTAACTTCATAATATACCTCCTAAATATTGAAGGGGCAGTCCCCCCTTAGCACTTCACTGCAATGAAGTCATGCCTTTTCTCTTACAGTTGTACTTTGTTATCAATTATATATTCTATCATAAAATAAAAAATACCTGCAATAATAAGTGATATCATTACATTAATTAAATTGATATTACCTATGTTCTGTTCTACATAAATAGCAAGTTGTTCTATATGCTTTAAACTTATAGGAATACCGTATTTAAAACTATAAGGTATAAAAACTGAACTTAAGGCCGTGATGATATTCGTAACATAACTTAGTATAATCGCTAGAATTACCTTAATAAAATTACACTGGTTATCCCTTGGCTCTTTACTAAGTAAGACAATAGAAAAATACACAATAAATACAGTTAAAATATAAGATGCAATACCATTAATCATAGATTGTATAAAAATACCTTGGTCCATTCCTTTACCCATGGACTGTAGCCCTATATGGTCTTTTATCAACCATGACGAAGTACCCATTATAATAAAAACACCGATGGTATTCCATATCCCTTGATTAATGAATTTTGCCCATATAAAATTCCGGGCTTTTATGGGCAGTGTCATAGTCAAGTACCCTTGTGGGCGTGTAAAATCCCTATTAAAACTTTCCATACAATAGAAAAATATAAATAACATTGATCCAGCAATAATAAGACCACATAACAAAATATATAGTGGAAATATAACAGAATGCTCATTAAAAGGATTAAGCAGCAACCCTATACACCCAATAAGTGTAAAACCTATAAGAGTGGTACACATTTTCCATGTTTGTTTTAGTTCATATTTTAATAATTTTAACATTCTGCAAACACCTCCCTATATAACTCATCAATAGATTGGTTTTTTTCTATTCGCAGCTGCTCTGCTTCTTGATATAGTATAATATTACCTTCTTTTATAAAAATCACATCATCAAACACCCTCTCCATATCCGTTACTAACTGGGTGGTAATGATCATTGCACTATCTTCACTATAAAACTCAACAATAGCATCCAAAATCTTTTCCCTTGCAACAGGGTCGACTCCTGCAATAGGTTCATCCAAGATATATAACTGGGCGTTACGAGATAACACAAGGGCAAGCTGGAGTTTCTCATTCATCCCCTTAGAACATTCCCGTATTTTTTGGTTTTCTTCTAGTTTCATAAGTTTTAATAGTCTCTTTGATTTCCCTTTGTCAAAATCCTGATAAAAATCTTCAAAGAATTCTATAGCATCCTTTATTTTCATCCACTTTGGCAGATAATCTAAATCTGGTAAATAGGATACAATGGACTTGGTATAAATACCTGGATGATGGCCATCAATAAGGATTTCCCCTGAATCTGGTTTTACTAACCCTACGATACTTTTAATTAAAGTGGTTTTCCCACTCCCATTTGGCCCTAGTAATCCTACGATTTTACCCTTTTTAATTTCTAAGTCAAGATTAGTCAAAATGCTTTTATTTTTCTTATACTTTTTTGTTAATTCTTTTATTTCAAGTATATTATCCATTTCCAGCCCCCTCCAACTTGTTCGACATCATCTGAATAATGGTGTCATCTGCAAATCCTAAAGCTCTCATTTCCTTAATAAAACTTTGTATAAGAGCATGGCACATTTCATCCTTTAATAACTGGGTACGTCCTCCATCCTCTGTTACATATCTACCTAGCCCACGCTGTGTTTCTGCAATTCCTTCTCTTTCTAATTCTTGGTAGGTGCGCTGAATTGTGTTGGGATTTACCTTTAGTGTAATAGCCAGTTCCCTTAC
>DUUM01000072.1 GCA_012841565.1 Candidatus Epulonipiscium sp.
AAAGGTGGTTTAGTTGTAGGCTCTCCACGTTGTCCTTCCATTGAATGGATAAGAGCTGTTTCTTCACCACATACAAATGCGCCTGCACCAAATTTTATATCAATATCAAAGTTAAATCCTGATCCTAAAATATCATTACCTAAAAGGCCATATTCTCTAGCAGAATCTATTGCTAGTTGCAAACGTTCTATGGCTAATGGGTACTCAGCTCTTATATAAACGAGTCCTTTATCTGCACCAATAGCGTATCCACAAATCGCCATAGCCTCTACAACTGAATGTGGGTCTCCTTCTAAAATAGAACGATCCATAAACGCACCTGGATCACCCTCATCTGCATTACAAATGACGTATTTTTGATCCGATTCATTGTAATATGTATACTTCCACTTTAATCCTGTTGGGAATCCACCGCCCCCACGTCCTCTTAGGTTGGAGTCTTCAATTATTTTAATAACACCTAGTTGGTCCATTTCTAAAATTGATTTTCCTAGGGCCTGATATCCTTCACGAGCTATATACTCATCAATATTATGTGGATCTACAAATCCGCAGTTACGAAGTGCAACGCGCATTTGTTTTTTGTAGAAATCCATATGTTTAGAGTCTTCTATTATTTCATTTGAAGAAGGATCTATATAAAGTAATCTGTTTACTTTACGACCTTTAATAATATGCTCATTAACTAATTCCTCTACGTCTGCCGGTTTTACCTGAATATAAAATGTGCTATCAGGAAGAATTTTTACAATAGGTCCTTTTTCACAAAAACCAAAGCAACCCGTTTTTAAAACTTGAACCTGATCACTCATCCCAACTTTTGCAAGTTCCTTTTCAAAGTTTTCAGCAATTATATCACTTTCTGCAGAGATACATCCTGTTCCTCCACATATTAAGATGTGCATTGTATAATTTGACATTTATAGCCCTCCTTTCTTATTCATCTAATGATTTATGTGTTGATGGAATAATACCATCTACCATAATACCATTTTTTATATGTTTTTCGATAATTTCGTTTGCCTTCTCTATTGTTACGTCCCCATAAATAACTGGTTCTTGGCCTTGAAGTGTCACTTCTATTGTTGGTTCTGCATAACACAATCCCATACATCCAACTTGCGTAATCATAACGTTATCAATGCCTTGTTCCCTAAATTCATTTGCCATATGGTTCATGATTTTACGCGCACCTGCTGCGATACCACAAGTTGCCATTGCTACACGTACAACAATCATTTCTTCTACTTTATCACCGTGTTCACGAACATCTACTTTGTTTTGTACTGAATCACGTAACGCTTTTAACTCATCTAGTGACTTTATCTTTGCCATGTCTAAACCCTCCTTACATATTGTAATAATTAGTCTTTATACTCAGCTAAAATTTCTCTTACTTGTTCAAGTGTGGTAATTCTACCGTATACTTTATCCCCTACAAGGACTACTGGTGCAAGTCCACAGGCACCAACACAACGAAGGGCGTCTAATGAAAACTTTCCATCTTCCGTTGTTTCTCCAAGCTCAATCTTTAATTCATTTTTAAAGTAGTCAGTAATCTTACCTGCTCCTCTAACATAACAAGCTGTCCCTAAACAAATTGCTATTGGATGTTCTCCCTTAGGCTCCATTGTAAAGAAAGAGTAAAAAGTAACAACTCCATATACCTGAGAAATAGGCAAATTAAGTTTCTTACCTACAAATACCTGTACTTCGCGTGGCAAGTAACCAAATATTCCTTGAGCTTTATGTAAAACTGATATGAGTGCTCCTTTTTTATCTGGCATCTCATTAATAAACTGCTCTAACTCTTGGTACATACTGTCTGTAATTTCATTTTTACAAGCTGTACTTGACATGATTATCCTCCTTATTGGCTCATTTTATCATAACTTATAGATTGTTATTTTGTTATCAGTACTATCTACCATATGAAAGTACCATGTTACCCCCTCTTTTGTCAAGATTTTTAAGTCTATTATCAATGTTTGTTCGTTATCTTTAAAATTAGCTATACTTTCTTTTTATTACGCCTTAATTTTGTAACCCAATGCCTTGGTGTATTCTCATCCATTTCCATATAGCTTTGTCTTTCAAACATATCTCCCAGGTAATGTGCATCTGATGATTGGATAATCCTTAGGTTGGGATAGGCAATCCTAAATGTGTTAATATTCACATGCCTCGAAACTTCAATATTTTGTATCTCTAAATCTGGAGGGATGGATCCTAAACTTGATATAATGCTATTACTTGGCCGATCTATGTGGGCTGGGTAACAAACACCTCCTAATTCTTTAACAATTTTAACAAGGTCATATACCGATAAGGCAGTTGCTGTAAGCAATAGCCTGTTAATCTCACCAATTATTTCATCATCTGCGTTATAGATTGTTTGATCTCCAAAAATATCTTTCCTATTGTTTAGATTAGGTAAGTTTGCGTGGACAATCTTTTCCATTTTTATAACCTGCTCTAAACTCTCAAATAGCACAACAGTATGAAACTCTTCACTTGTTTCAATCTCCATACCTGGAATTACAATCAAAGAAGTATCTTTAGCCACATCCATTACAGCTTTAACATTTGCACAGTTATTATGATCTGTAATGGCAATAGCATCTAATGCTTTAAGAAGCGCCATGTTTACAATATTATTTGGCGTCATGGTCTCATCAGCACAAGGTGATGCGGCTGTGTGTATATGAAAATCATACGCTAGGTTCATATCCCTTTTCCGGCACATAAACTAGCTATTTCGTAGGCTGGCTTATGGGTGGTGAATATTGCTATTTCTTCCTCCTCAGCTTTTTTAATAACATCATCATCTATTTCGCTTCCTTCTACAATAATAATAGCTGGAATGCCAATTAAAGAAGCTACTGCAATGACATTTATATGACTTTGAATCGTAATCCACACATTACCTGATTGTGCCTTTGCCATGACCCAACTGAGTAAATCTCCACAATAGACACCCTTAATGGGATTATTACCTGTTTCAGTACTGGTTTTTAATTCTACTGGCAGTAATTCTAGCAATTCTTTTGCAAGTGTAAACTCCTTTTCTCCCATATCAACCCTCCTCATTTTTCTTTTTCTCTTATGTAGGTGCTACCTTTTGTGTTAATTCAATCATATCCTCCGAGAGTTCTTTAATACGTTTTCTCAGCATAAACACACAATCCTCCACATTGGCTGTGCCCTTAATAACATCTTCTGCAAAAGAGCTACATGTTGGAGAACCACAGGAACCACAATCAATCTGAGGCAGCTCCGCATAAAGGTTGGCAATTTGCTCCATCATCTTAAGAGCCGTTCCCATATCTTCGTCTAAAGAAAAAACTGGCCTAGATTCAATGTCTTCTTCCCAAAACTTCTGAATCCCATTATAAAGTTCAGGATATTTCTCCCCTTCCGCCTCCACAGGACTGTTTTCCATTACTTTTTTAAGATAATTTTTTGCTACAAACGGATTTACAACTGTTAAGGGGCCACCCAAACACCCTCCTATACATGCTAGCCCTTCTATGTAATCTACGTCTGTAAGGCTACCATCTTCAACCTTTTCCAGAATGCTAATAACACTATCCATACCATCTACTACAATATGATTTTTCAAACTCGAACTAGATGAAACCCCACCTTTTATGGCCCACTGAACACCTTTTTGGCTACTCGTTTGTAATAAGGTGGGCGTTTTAGTTTCTTTTGCGATTTGAAGCACTTCCATGTATACTTCTTTAATTGAAAAAACCCCATCCACTGCTGATTTTTCAAACCCTTTAGGCCTTCGCACATCTGTTGCTTTGGCTGCGCAAGGACTAATAAAGAATACGCCTATATCCGCTGCAGGTATCCCCCGCTTTATATGCTTTGCTTTGGCATATCTTGCCGCTAGCTCCATGGGCGAAATAATGGGTAATATTTGATTAATAAGGGATGGAAATCTTCTTTGTATTAATCTAACAATGACCGGGCATGCCGATGATATAGCTGGAAATTGAACCTTATTATTCGTTACATAGTCTTCTGTTACGTCTGAGATTACTTCTGCTGCTTGGGCCACTTCTACAACATCATCAAACCCTAGTAAGTCTAAATACGTCATTACCAAACTGGCATCTTTCACTTTTTTAAACTGGGCATAAAAAGTTGGCGCTGGTATTGCTATTTTAAAACGATAATTATTCATCATATCAATAGAATCTGTCACTGCTTTTTTTGCGCCGTGCGTACATACCCTAATGCAAATTCCACAATCAATACATCTTTCATCTATAATTTCGGCTTTCGAGTTTCGTACCCTAATTGCTTCTGTGGGACACCTTTTAATGCAATCCGTGCATCCTATACATTTATCTGGTCTTAGTGTAACGGAGTGATTGTGTTCCATTTTTTCACCTTCTTATTTTTATAATAGCACCACGATCTTTACTGTTGTTCCTTTACCCATTTCTGATGTAACAGTTAAGTCATCACTATATCTTTTTATATTAGGTAATCCCATTCCAGCGCCAAATCCAAGTTCACGCACCTCATTAGACGCTGTTGTATAACCTTCTTGCATGGCAAGGTCTATATCTGGAATTCCTGGCCCTTGATCTGTTAACGTAAGCGTTACTTTATCTGGCGTAATCTCAACTATAATTTCACCACCACCACCATGAATAACCATGTTAATTTCAGCTTCATACATGGAAATAGCGATCCTTCTAATAGTATCTGCAGAAATCCCTAATTGTCTCAGTGCTTTTTTCACTTGCCCTGAGGCCTCTCCCGCTAATAAGAAATTATTCCCATCGACTTCAAAATTAAGTTTCATCTTCTTGATCCTCGTAGTTTAATCCATTTTTGTACAATAAACCACATGCAATATACATGGGTTGATCTGTGGTAAGAATAATCATCTTTTTGCTTTTAGCTAGTTCTATTACATCATCTGTAGGATTCTTTCCTCTTACAAATACGATTGCTTTGATATCCATCATTTCTGCTGTCCTAATGACTTGTGGATTAACAAGACCCGTTAAGAGTACGACCCTCTCTTTTACAAAAGCTAAAACATCACTCATCAAATCACTTCCACATGCTATAAATACTTCTGTATCCTTCCGCTCTTCCCCCACCCAAATCTTTGCATCTAATATTTCTTGCACTTCACTAATTTTCATAAAACACCTCACTTTTAAATTGATTAACGCCTATAATTCTATTATACCAAACTTATGTTACTTATGTTGCTCTTTAAAACAAAAAGATACTCAAATTTGAGTATCTTTTTGTTTCTTGTATAATTATTAATTTATAATCTAAACTTTTGTTGTGCCGCCTTGAGTTCTTCTACACCTTTTAGTAGCATATTAGACATATCAGCAATACTTTCTGCCGATGTACTTTGCTCCGCACTCGTTGCAAATACTTCTTCCGCTGCAGAAGCTGAGTGTCCAATAATATCACTAATTTCTGATATAGCTGTTACTGTATCATCTTTATGTCTGGTTATTTCCCCAAAGAGATTACGAAGTTCATCTAATTGTGTTACAACGATTTCCATTTCTCCGTGTATTTTTTCAAAAGCCTGATTCGTATTGTCCACGATAGGTCTTTGCATTGCAATTAGATTAGTTGCCTCACGTGCTCCTTGGATACTCGTATCTTTTTTCTTCATTATAGAAATGATAATTTGCTCTATTCTAGCTGTGGCATCTTTAGATTGGTTGGCTAGCTTACGTATTTCATCTGCTACAACACCAAATCCACGTCCTGCCTCACCTGCTCTTGCTGCTTCTATTGTTGCATTAAGTGCTAACAAGTTTGTTTGGTCACTAATACTTTGAATCATACTAATAACATTCGTAATCTGACTTGCTTCATTTCCAAGTTCTTCAATATGTCTTTCAATTTCTGAAGATATTTGAATGGTTTTTTCTGATTGGCTTGTTAACTCTTCCATTGTGGAAACAGTATCATTACTGACTCTCATAGTATTATTTGCTACTTCTTGCACATCTTGAACCTTTTGGGTAGCAACATTTATATTGTCTGACAAATTATCCATCATTTGTGAGGATTGTACAATTTGAATTGTTTGACTCTCTGTTCCTGTAGCAATACTTTCAATCGCTTGAGTAATTTGGTTAGATGATGTAGCCGTTGACTCCGCTACAACTTGTAAGGTTTCTGTATTAGATTCTATGGTTTCTGCAACCATTTTGGTATCTAATACAAGGGCCTTTATATTACTAATCATCTGATTAAAACTTTTCACTAATCTTCCTATTTCATTGTCTGAGTTAAACGTATACTCGACTCCTAGATTACCCGTTGCAGCTTCGGCCATAACCTTTGAGAGCTTATTAATTGGTCCTGAAATACTAGTGGCTATAATAAAGCCTATAATCAACGCTAATAAAATGCATATTATAGATACCATCATTGTTGTGTTTTTTGCTTTTATAACATCTTTCATTAGTATCTCTAGAGGCGCATCATATATTGCTTTCCACCCATTTTTAAAGGTATAGAAACTAACTAACTTTCCGCTATGTACAAATGTACCATTTTTTCTTTCTCCGAAAACTTCATCTGCATAGTCAATTTCTAATACATCTCCAACATTTTCCATATCAGGAGCTAGAATAATATTTTTGTTACCATCTGTTATAAAAAGCTCTGAAACACCTTCTATACTAAAAACATCTATTAAATCCTGTACTTGTTTTACATCTATAGAAGCAATTAAAATACCTTCTTTATCCTTATAATATGTCGTATATTGCCAACCAAGGTATATTCCATTTGTATTTTCACCATATGAATTAAACCAAAGTGGCCCTGATTCTTTACGCATATTTCCTACAACTTCAGATTCAAACAAATCTTTTGTTGATACGCTTTCTATTTGGTCTTTGATACCATTATACCTATCTTTATAATATAGCCTATCTATATTGTTGGTTACAATAATTCCATTTAACATATTATTGCCATTTAATAGTATTTGCAGTTCACTGTTAATATCCATATCTCTTTTAGATATTTCATATTTATCGCTATCATTCGGTTCCAAAGATGATTTTTGAATACCATCCATTAGCATAAACTGTGTCACTGTATTTCTTGTTTGATCAATTATTCCATCAAATGAGTGTCCAAATTGCTCAATCATACTTTGTGAATATGACCCTACCGTATTCTCTATTGCCTTTGTGTTAGCTTGTGCTGATAAAATACTCACGATAATAACTGGAAGTGAGGCAAAAATAACTAAACTCCCAATCAACTTATACTGCAGTGATATAGCCCTTTTAGGCTTGTTAGACTGTTTTGATTGATTTGTGTTAGGCTCGTCTTTTTTACCAAGCTTGGGTAATTTTAGTGATGTGGGTAATTTGGGTAGTTTTTTTTCTTTGGCTAATTTGATTGTCTTAAACTTTTTCACTTTTATTTTTTTCTCTTTCGCTACCTTTACTTTCTTTCTCATTACATTCCCCCTTTTTTAAGATTCTTATTATATATAAAAATGTCATTATTCTTATAGTACGACATTTAATAAGTTTTTACAATATAGTAATTACCATTGCACCTTAAATATGTGAAATACAAGCTTGGTTAAAACCCCTGTTGAAAAAAGAAAAATCACAAAAATAGCAATAGGCGCAATATATTTTATAATAAATGTGTAAAACTTCTCTCCTCTAAAGGGCACTGTATTATAGTTTGTCACTTCTTCTTTTATATTTTTCATACCAATAACCCACCCTGCATAAATAGAAACGACGATACCACCAACTGGCAGAAATATATTGGATGCTATAAAATCAAATAAGTCAAAAAAACCTCGTCCACCTATTTGAATGTGTTTCCATACACTAAAAGATAACACACTTGGAATTGCTAAAACAAATAATCCTAAAGTGACACCCAGTGTTGCTTTTTTACGGTCTACTTTAAATGTTTCCATTACAAATGCAATAGATACCTCCATTAAAGAGATTGTAGATGTAATGGCAGCAATTGCAATGAGTAGGAAAAATAACACAGATACAATATGGCCTAGTTGCATTTGCTCAAACACAGCTGGAAGTGTAATAAATATTAGCCCTGGCCCAGCATTAGGCGCCATATTAAATGCAAAAACTGCTGGAAAAATTACAATCCCCGACATTAGAGCAATAACCGTATCTGCAATGGCTATTTGAACGGTTAGTTTACCTAAGTTTTGGGTTTTGTCAATGTACGAGCCATATGTCAAAATAATACCCATCCCTAAACTTAATGAATAAAAAGCATGGCCTAAGGCCTCTAATATGGCTTTAGATGTTATTTTGCTAAAATCTGGTTTAAACAAAAATTCCATGCCAGCCCAGGATCCCGGCAAACTAAGTGACCGCACCATTAAAATAGCTAGCAAGGCAAAAAGTATTGGCATTAAAATTTTCGTATATTTTTCTATCCCATCTTTTACACCCGAGAGACAGACTGTAGCCGTAATCATAAGGACAATCACTGTCCCTATTAGTGGCTCTGCTGTAGAAGATGACACAGTTTCAAAGTACTCGCCATAAGCTAGGTGTCCCGGGGCAAAAAGATGCCCTGTAAGAGATCTTCCTATATATGAAAACAGCCAACCCGCAATAATTGCATAAAATGATAATATAATAAATGAAGTCGCTACCGCCAAATATCCTCCAAACTGCCATGGGAATTTGGTTTTTTTTATCTTAAACACACCTGCTGCATTAGTACCTGCACGCCTTCCTAATGAAAATTCCACAAGCATTACGGGTATTCCAATAACCGCAACACATATTAGATATACCAATATAAAGGCTGCCCCCCCATACTTTCCTGCTATATAGGTAAACTTCCATATATTCCCTAGTCCAACGGCCGATCCCACCGCTGCTGCCAAAACACCCATTTTCGAGCCAAATCCTTCTCTATTTTCCACTTAGCGCCTCCTCTTTTATAGTCAATACTGTGTTATTATATGTAATATAACAAAATATGTCAACGAAACCCATATAGTCTTAGTTTTCTAAGTATTAGCAACTATATATATTTAAAGAAGCTGCTCTCCCGAAAGGAGAACAGCTTAAGATTCATTTCATAATTAATGTTTAATAGCTTTAACCTTTTATACTGCTGGTACAAGTACTGGTTGTTGTTGTGCTTGCGCTGCGTATACAAATTGAAGCATTAGGGCCACACTATTAGTGATGGCGCTTATAAGGTCTATGCTTATCATTTCTTCCCAATCAGTCTTCTTATCCATTACCGCCCTATAATCATTGCTTTCTTTCAGCATATATTCTAAGGCTGTATTATGTTTTAATATTTTTGATTTCTCTAAAACAATATCAATCATATCAATCGGTAAGGGTGTAGCCGCCATTTCGTCTTGGAGTAAATATTCGTACTGAACATGTTTTTTAAGATCTACTACGTAATAATTATGAGCATAACAAAATGAATCTGCCACATAGTGGCTATATGAACCAAGCATATAAGATAAGAAGCTATTACTTCTATTCCCACCCCCAAAT
This sequence comes from Candidatus Epulonipiscium sp., assembly GCA_012841565.1. Next base: position 9,552 of record DUUM01000072.1, read on the forward strand.
TTACCTAGCATTCTATCATATTCCATACCAGCCAGCGTTGGGGTATGAAGCTTAATTCTACGATTAAGTGCTATATCTGGTGCGCATGCGCCTATTTTGACTAATTTATGATTAAAAGAGACACCTGTTATTTCCTCCACTAACATAATTGCTGTTTCAGCAATATATCTGTGTGTTTTCAATCTCATTAAATCCCCCCTGTAGTAATAATAATAGTTTGGTTGCTTTCAACCCATACTAGTGATTATATACTTCTTTTTATCTTTCGTCTATGATTTTATACTAGCATTTTATGTAATATCTAATAAAGCTTATTAGATAGTTGTTATTATCATGATTGTAAAACATAGAGCCTAGGCAAAAACTGCTGCTAGGCTCTATGCTTATACTTTTATTAGTAACCATTAACTAAATTACTTTTTATCCTTAGCAAAGTCTATATTCTCTGCTTTATTTGTATTCTTGTTCTTCTGCTCATTAACCTCTTGGCCTATTTCCATATTGGCCATATCGTTGTTTTTATTCTTTTTACTATTTTTGTTCTTAGGTTTGTTACTATTTTGCTTGTCCATTATTAATACCTCCTTTCATATTGCTACAAAATTTAGTATTAACAATGGCACTAACTTTTATTCATGTTATTTAACTTTATTTATAAGACCCTGTATATCTCAGAAATTTCATCCTTATTTGCAACACTTACTTTTATGTCTTTCCCTACTTCAATGCCGTTACTTTGTAGCTTGTTTTTTGTTGTTATATAAGCAAGATCTGGAAAGTTATTTTCTCTACTTAAATGCCCAAGGATAGCATGTTCAAGATTTTCATTGTATACGCCTAATAAAGCTTCTGCTGCTAATTCATTACTTAAATGCCCATTTTCACCTAAAATCCTTTGTTTTAAGTAATAAGGATATCCCCCTGCTTGCAACATTCTTACATCGTGATTGGACTCTAATAATATTAAGTGAGAGTTCTTCAGTTCATTAATAATAGTCTGATCCACGTGTCCGAGATCTGTTGCAATGCTCATTTTCTTTTGGCCATAACAAAACGTATACCCAACGGGGTCTGCTGCGTCATGATAAATAGAATAAGGCATAATTTCCAACCCACTAAAATGCATGGGCCTTCCTTTGTCCACAATTTTAATATTCTCTTCTGAAACTTTACCTATTTTTTTCTCCTCAAGCATAACATCCCACGTTCCTTGGGTAGCATAAATAGGCCAATTATATTTGCGTGATATAATCCCAGCCCCTTTAATATGATCTGAGTGCTCATGAGTAATAAACACACCCTGTATTTCATCAGGCTCAACACCAATTTGTTCTAAACCTGCCGCTATTCTTTTTCCGCTAATACCTGCATCTACTAATATTTTATATTTATCTGTTCCTATATATATACAATTCCCACTACTGCCACTGGCAATGGTACACAGTTCAAATTTCATTTAACGCCTCCGTCCAAGTCTCGTAATCCTCTATTTTATCTACAGTTCATTATACTCTAGAAGATAATGATTAGCAACTAGATTGAGGAGGAGCGGAGGCTTTGGCGTATATATATCGGCGAGAGGAGATATATACGCCAAAACTAATGCGGCAACAACCTCCATTTTATCAATTATGGCAACTTTCCACCGAAACCTTACCCTGTTCATTGCAAGTGATGCACCTCTCAATATTATTGAGAACAGTCTTTAATATTACTTTTCCGCCCCATAAGGACTGAATATGTTTCAAGGTTTCAGAAGCATAGTTTAGGTGCAGTTCCCGCTCATCGTAGTAGTGTTTTAATGTAAGGGTTCGATCACTTTGTTGCATTCCTTCTACGACAATATTCGGAACGCTCCCGTATCCTACCATTAGGGCTAATTGATTTCTTACTCGCCTCCATCCATCTTGATTGGAGACTTCTGATACGACGTAATATCGATCTTCTTCTTGAAATTCAAATAAATTCAATTCTTTACATAAATCAAATGTAAGATAATTTCGTATAAATGAAGCATCTCTTTCTACTTCCCGTATTTGAAGTAATTTATCTGGATTCTCCTTATATTTTATTGAAAGGGATTCCCAAATTTTAAACCCAATATAATAAGGATTAATCGCCCCCTTACTAGGAGCAATAACAGAGTTATGGGTCTTTAGAAACTCTATTTGAAGATTCGCTGGCAAATCCAGAGATTGTAATATTTGATAGTGCCACCAACTAGCCCATCCTTCATTCATAATTTTGGTTTCTATTTGGGGAGCAAAGTACTTGCTTTGCTCTGCCACAATCATTACAATATCTCTTTGCCAATCTTCTAGATTTCCATTTTCCATAATAAATAACAATAAATTTTCATTACTTATATCTTCTTGCTCACATTCACCCCATTGAAGTTTTATCGCATGGGCAGCATCTAGCACCTTCTCTACCTGGGCATATCCAATACTTGGGTCTTGTATATAACTCCTAATACGGGTTGCATGGTTTTTAAACATTTCAATACTAAGATTGGCCCTTGTATACTTTTTAAATAGTCTATTATTTTTAAAAAAGTCATTATGGCCATATACATGAGCCATGGTTAGTATTTGAACTAACAATGAATTATCTTTCATTAGGTATGCAATGCAAGGATCTGAGTTAATAACCATCTCATAGGGCAACCCCGTTAAATCATACGAATATAAAGTTTTTAGTTTTTCGTAAGATTTTCCAAAGCTCCAGTGGGGATAATGGCATGGCATTCCCACATAAGTCTCATAACATAACATATCTTCAAAACTAATGACCTCGAATTCTTGGAAATAATAATCAAGTCCAAAACCTCTGGCTTTTATTTCAATTTTCTCATTCCACTTAATTAGTTCTTCAAACTTAAAGTTCATTGTCCCCACCTGCCTTCTCAGCGCCTCGTTCAACTTTTAACATCTCCAAAAATGCAGGCCACACATCTTCTTTTCGGCTCATTTTTACGATAGAAAAATTCTCCGCCTTTATGTGCTCATTGTACTTATTCATAATGCTACTGGTATAGGTACTCGTTTTAATTTCTCCATATCCAAACAAATTACACACCTCACAAAGCCCCATAGCACATTCAATGGCCTTTTCGTTATCTTCTCCCCAGTTATCCCCATCACTGCAATGAAATGCATATACGTTCCACATTCCAGGGTCATATCTGTCTTGAATGATTTGAAGGGCTTTTGCATAACCGCTACTAATATAGGTTCCCCCACTTTCGCCCTTGTGGAAAAAGTCATCTTCTGTTACTTCTTTTGCAGTCGTTGTATGAGCTACAAATACAACTTCTACATTCATATACTTCAGTCTTACAAATTGATACAACAAAAAATAAAAACTTCTGGCTAAATATTTTTTTGTTTGCCCCATAGATCCTGATGTATCCATAATGCAAATAATAACCGCATTGGAATCTCTTTTCACTTTAGGTTTTACCCTGAAATATCTAAGATCATTCTCATGAAATGGAATTCTTAGTTCCTCCTCTGAGTTGACCTTCTCCTCCCGTTTAGCATTATTCTCCCGTTTTACCTTTTCTATCATTGTATGCCGTTTAGAAAGCCTCGGTGGTATGCCCCCATGCCGGATTCCCCATCTTTTAGAAGAGTTTTCAGTCATTACCTCGCTAAACTTTTTTCGTTGAAGGTAGGGGAGTTTAAGGTCTTCAAAGAGATACTCAATGGCATCTTCAATTGTTATTTCTGTTTCATAAATATCTTCACCTTCTTGGTCCCCAGCCTCTATTTGCCCTTTTCCTTTTTGGGTGTCAGATTTTGCTATCCTGTCTCCTTTTTCTTCTTCCCCTGTACCTGTTCCTATACCTATTTTATTCTTTCCATACCTAAAATAATATTCTTTTAGACCCCTAATGGGTATTTTGACTTTTTTGTTTTTTGATTGACCAATAATACTTTCTTCAGAAATAATTTCTCCAATATTTTCTTTTATGTTTTTTTCTACTAATTCTTTATGCCTTCGTCTATCTTCAACGCTTCGATCTCTGCCACCGGGTTGGAACTCTCTGATAATCGTCATCCTAGGCTCCTCCCTTTAATCCTTCCATAAATTATTAGATGCATACTTTAAAATAACATTGCAACAGTGGTCACAATACCCATTTTGATTCATTTCTTCAACCATTGCATTATACTTTCTATTTTGTTCTTGATTTCTCACTTTGTTTTGTGTGATAATCCTTGATAATTCACGTACTGATGATGTTAGTTTTTTCTCTATAGCTTCCCTTAAAGGCTCGTAGCATTTGTAATCAATCTTTCCACCGCTTCTTATAACAGAAAACATATAGGCTGTTACATCTTGCCTAAACCCTCTCGTTGCAGATTGCGTAACACCCAGTTGCTCTTCGATTGAGCGCATAAATGTCTCATCTGGATTTAACTCTTCTCCTGTATTTTCATCCTTTATTTTTACTTTATTAACATATGCTTCGGCATGGTCTAAATAGTTATTAAATAAATCTTCTGCTTGTTCCCTGTAACCATGGATAAATGCTTTTGTAACTTCTTTTTCTAATATTCTATGATACTCCTTTTTAATTGAATCTTGTAAATACCCCAAATATGTCTTCTTTATATCCTCTGAAATAGATAGCTCTTTAACTTCTTTTGTTAGGCCTTCTATCAGTACTACAGGATTGATACAATTATGTTCTGAGTCTGATAAGGCGTTATCAATAGCCTTCGTAATAAAACGAGTGGATATGCCACTCATCCCCTCACGGTTCGCCTCTTCTCTAAGTTCCATTATATCTATTCTCTTTGTAGACCCCTTTTCAACTATTTCTTCCCCATTATATATTTTAAGTTTCGTCAGAGGGTCAACTTTATTAGATGGCTGTAGCCGACTTAAAATAGCAAACATGGACGCTATTCTAATACTATGGGGGGCAATATGTGCATTAAAATTAGACTTGCTTAATATTTTTTCATAAATCTTTATTTCCTCATTTAGTTCTAAACAATATGGGACTTCTACCTTAACAATACGATCGAGTATAGCTTCATTGGTGTGGTCTGATCTAAATTTATTCCACTCTGCCTCATTTGAATGCGCTACAATAACGCCATCAAAATAAATCATGGCCCCTTTACCTGGAGAGGGTATGCTCTTTTCCTGAGTAGCCGTAATCATTGTATGCAAATACTCCACATCATTTTTAAATACTTCTATAAATTCTACTAGTCCTCTATTTCCTACGTTAAAAGCACCATTAAGAGATAGTACTCTGGGATCATCTTCAGGATATAAATCCATTTTTGATATATCTACTGAACCAATCAATACTGAAGTATCTTGATTGTTAGGATCAACAGGTGGCACAACCCCTATTCCTTTTCTAGACCTTATGGAAAAGTCAACTAACTCAACGGGAAATCTTTCATACTCTCCATTAAATTCATTTTTTAGCCTATAGCGGCAAATAGGACATAATTCTCCTTCGATGCGAATATTAAACTGCTTCTCAAAATCGCCTCTTAGATGTTTCGGCAACAGATGTAATGGCTCTTCCCTCATAGGGCACCCTTGCAGTGCATAAATAGGCAAACTACTTTCCAGCACCTTTTTAATAGCTTCAATAATAGATGATTTACCAGCCCCTACTGGCCCAACTAAATAAAGCACCTGTCTTGATTCTTCCCCCATCATAGCTGCTGAATGAAAATATCTTACAATTTTCATCAGCGTATGGTCGATCCCAAAAAAATTATCTTTAAAAAACATATACTGTTTAATGATATGATTCCCATAAATTCTTCTAAGTCTTGCATCTTCCTCTGTTTTAATACTCCTCATACCAGGATTTGTAATTAACTTATATACTCGCTCGTGAGCAAACTGTGTTATTTCTGAGTTCGCATTGATAATATGTAAATAATCTATGAAATTACCCTGAAACTTTGGCAACTGTAGTTCCTTCCTATCTTCTATAATAAGTTTGGCAAAATTATTCATATCTGTTCCCTCCTAAATTATAGGTTTTCTATATAGTTTAATATATGACTCAAAATGGATAACATGAGTAAAAAAAAGCAGCGCTACTGATATAGCACTGCTTTTACTTATAAACCCTAATATTATCTTTGTTTAAATTCATTTTATACCCTATTGTCTTAACAACCTTCTTTAGATCATAATACTCACTACCACCTATTATCTTTTTGCAATCCTTGATTTTATCTTGCGTGTAGTTTGTTGTATTAAGTTTCCAATCATACAAAATTGTTTCTTCTAGTATATATAATATATCATCATATATATAGATAGGTGTTTTCATCTCTACCCATTGTGTTCCCTTTTGCTTTTCTGTTTCTTCTACCTTTTCAAGGTAATACGGATTATTAATCGCTTCTTTATACACGTTGGTTATTTTAGACTCCGTAGAGACCCTAAAGTTATCGCGGCCCATCTGTTGCGGGGCTACTTTAATATTATCAATATCTATATAGTTAATTGCTTTAATTCTAGGATAGTGTACAGGAATTTCTGAATATATCTGATTAATAATATCCCTAGCTTCTTCAATATAAAAAGTATGGTCTTCTTTAGAATAATGAGAAATTGCAAGTTTTGATATCATCATAGGTTTTGTGTCTTTGTACATATTATAAAAGTAACTGAGTTTTTCCTCTATATCCACATGATATTTTTCATTGTTTTTATAAATAGGAAAATACATACTTATTCCAATCCAATCTACATACTCATCTCCTGGATAGTAAATCATTGAATCATATATATCTTCCATCTCTACACTCCATACAAATGCAGTATTCGGGGCATACTCTGCAAATATTTCTTTGGCTAGTTGAAAATAGGATCTGTATTTAGCAGGATCTCCATATTCTTTTGCCCCAGGATAAAATTCTATAAAAACAGGTATACCATATGTGTCTTTAAACTTCTGGGCAGTTTTTTCTAAAATATCCCGATCATAAGGCAGGCTCATTGTGTCCGGCGTAATAACGATATAAGGTGCCTTCTTCTTTGACAAGCATTCTAACAACCACTTATCTGGAAATGGATCCCCTATTTTATAATGCCTAAGGGCCACTGCCACATTCTTACCAACAGCTTCTTCGAATTGGGTTATATCAAAGTCAATTTCGGGATTAGCTAAGACATAAGCACCTAAATAAGCCCCCTCTATTGGCTCATAAGTCGAAAGTTCTATCTCTTGTTGGAAATATCCCTTATAAGATGTTTTTACAATTTTATGCTGTAAATTGACTTCTGTCGTTTCATTTGTCTCTTTCTCTAATGAACCAGATGTGCAGCCACATACAATCTGTAGAATGGCCAAAAAAATTACACCGAGTTTTATGTATGGTTTCATACGCATCACCTCGTTGTAATTATTGCCAACTATTTAGTTTTCTAATCTTTTTTTATTTTTTTATTTTCTAGGTGTGTTTGCAGTGCTTTTAAATAGTGAACAAATGCTCCGTCTTGGGAATATATTTGAAGCTCTTTGGGGAAATCTTGATATCTCATTGATTTCCTACCTCCTTTGCCTGCTTCTTTCCAGTAGGTATAAAGAATCTCAAAAGGCAAAAGATACATTTCATCATATTCCTTAAAGCTAACAATTAAAAAAGCTTCTCCATTTTGTTTTGTAAAATCCTTCATAAATTCTATTTGATGTAAGTGTATATTGGAAAAAGGAAATGACTTAAGCGTTGTTTCCTTTGCATCAAAACAAACAGGCACCCCTTGAACAACTCCGATAAAATCAACTGTACTTTTTTGCTCAAAGTAAGCCTGGGTAATTGTCCGTGTTGCTTGGTCTATCCGTGTAGGCTTAATTGGAGTTGGTATTTTTTGAACAAGAGCTAGTCCTTTTTCCCTATATAAATCGTTGGTTAGGGTAATTAGCTCTTCTAGCATACTTCCCCTAAGGCCTCTTGTATTCCAGTACCCCATGAAAATGCTCCTTTTTTATATTATCCTATAAGCTAATAAATCCTTCTTCTTGAAATATTTGAGAGTAGAGTGATGGTGCTCCTACAGTAAATACTTTGTTTTCTAGATATTTTAAAGGTTCTGTGCACATTTCAAATTTAATTTTATAAGCGCATAAAAACTGATGTCTTAAACTATATTTTCGAAAAAAATACTCATTTTCTTCTTTGTCCCCATATTTAGGGTCCCCAACAATAGGGTGATTGATTGTGGCTAGATGCGCCCTAATTTGATGGGTCTTACCTGTTACTAATTGAACTTCAATTAGGGTGTATCGCCCATTATCTTGAAGCGGTAAAATTCTTGTTTCTACCTCTTTCGCACCCTCTACATATTCCTGGGTAATTTTAACTTCATTTCTAGACTCATCTTTTTCATGATACCCTTTTAAGATGATTGGCTTTACAACTTTTCCAAGAACAATACTCATATAGTATTTAGATATTTCTCTAGTCCTTAGCATCTCATGGATAGCCTGGGTTGCTTGTAAGCTTTTTCCAACCAATATGATTCCTGCGGTATTACGATCTAGTCTATTACAAGGTGCAGGCCTAAATCCTTGATAGTCTTTAGGATTATATTCACCTTTTTTATGTAAATATGTAAGTACTTGTTCTGTTAAGGTATTTTGCCCCTTTGCATCAGGCTGAGTAAGAAGACCAAGTGGCTTATTAACAATTAAAATATTACTATCTTCATATATTACCTCAAAGGTTGGCTTTGCTGAAGGCGTTTTTTTGATTTCTCTAAAATTATCAATTGTATCATCACTTAGATATACTTGAATTTCATCTTCCCCCATTAATATTTCGTTGCCCTTTGCCCGTTTTCCATTATATTTAATATTTTTTTTTCGAATCATTTTATAGACAAAACTCTTTGGGGCTTTATTAAAATATTTAAGAAGAAACTTGTCCAATCTCTGATTTCCCTCATTCTCATTAATTATTAATAGTTTCATCTTCGACTCCTATTTGCACAATTTTTATAGTTAAATTACATCATCATTTGAGTGATGAGTTGGGTCTGTTCTTTAAGATTTATTTCATTTTCTATTGCGGCATTTACTTCTATCTGTTTAAAAAGATTCCCCATATCCTTTGTTTTATTTTGATCCACATAGACAATAGCTTTTAAAGATATTCCCTTAGCCTTTATTTTTTTATCGAAGATTTCTTTTTGTTTAGCTATATCCGTAACATTATCTATAATACAATAAATTTTAGTTCCTGTCACAACAATATGATCAAAATAGATTATTTCTGTTAGATCAGGAATTAAAACACTATGAAATAAATTATAATTTCCCTTTATTAGCTCTAATTGGTTGCTTGCTTCAATATCTGGATCTTTAAATTTTAATATAGCAAACAATTGAGTCATATATTGAGCAGCTGGTAATACTAATACTGCCGCAAACACAGTGAATACATTATTTCTTGTATTATTTAAGATATACCCCGTCCAAAAGATACCAAACATAATGAATAACCATATTACGGACATAAGTATATATTTCTTTTTTTTCTGTGTTAAATAGTTTTTTTCTCTTTTTATCATCATAGGCTCCTACTCACAATAACTCATTTTAACAGTCATTCCACCATCAATTATAAGGTTCGTACCCGTCATAAAGCCTGCATCATCAGATGTTAAAAACAGGCATGCTTTTGCAACATCTTCTGGCAACCCGACACGCCCAACTAAGTGTTGGCTATGATCTTTATCCCTTAAATGAACAAATTTACGATCTTTCTTCCTTTTCCACTGCGCTATATCTATCCATCCTGGGCTAATTGCATTAACTCTTATTTTTGGTGATAAGCTATTAGCCAAAGAATGTGTCAAGGACAATAACGCCCCCTTAGAAGCTGAATATGGCTCAGTATGTGGTTCTGACATCATTGCACGGGTGGAAGCAATATTAACGATACTACACGCTTCATTTTTCATATGAGGCGCTATATATTTCGTGCATATATATGGCCCCGTTATATTGACAGCAAGAACCCTATTCCATTCTTCAATAGTCCTCGTAAATAATGTCCCTACAGCATTGGTTGCAGCACAATTAATCAGTATATCAATATGCCCAAACCGATTGATTACCCGGTTTACCATCTCTATTACATGTGACTCATTACTAATATCTGTTTTTACAAAATAGGCACTGCCCCCGTCATCATTAATAGCCTTTTCTGTTTCCATTCCCGCTTCTTGGTCACAGTCTGCAATAATAACGTGGGCCCCCTCTTTTGCATAATGTTGAGCAATACAAGCACCAATTCCTTCTCCAGCGCCAGTAACAACAGCTACTTTATTTAGAAACTTCATAATTTACCTCCCTTTACTTCCGTGTTACACCTTAACCATTGTATCAAAAAAGCAAGGGATTTGAAAGTCAAAATACTTTATTCAAATATTTCTACGAAATGCTCAAATAAATCCTTATCTTCATTGATTTTATCGTGATTACCTAAGGCACATATATAATTCTCAGCCATACAGTCCCTTATAACAGGTGCAAAGGATCTTATATCCTCTTGGGTTGTCTCTAATATTTCATCTCTTTCTTTTTGCAACATTTCTTTTGTAATACCAGCTACATATAGACTTTGGGATCTTTCGCCCTTCATTGCCGGTGTCAAAGGAAAATCTAATTTGCTAATTGTACCGATAATATACTTTACCATATCTCGGGGACTGACAGTGAAATTTTCCACATAATCAGCCGCTTCATCATATATTTTAAGCGTTTTTCCTACATTTGGATCTCTATAAGATGCAAAGAACATTGTCCCGCTACGCGCAAAGTCTGAAAAACACCCATATGCCCCATTTTGAACCCTTACCTTGTTCCATAGGTAATCAAGATTAAGGATACTTTTCAAAACACTCATAGTGCCCGAATGTGTATGCCCTAACTTCTTGAAATCATAGCCTTTTGCTACATACTGTACGTTAAATGGTGCCAGCAGAGCCTCATTCTTTACTTGTAAATCAAAGACAGGATTTAGTCTTTCATACGCTATACTTTCCATACCATCTGTAATCGTAAGCATTGTGTTTTTAATTGTATCATACTCTTTGGTTTCACACGTAACGCCTATGCTTATTCTATCCTTATTATTTAAAATCTTGTATGCCTTTTCAAGATTTTGAATGATTTCATCTTCCATGGCATTAAAGTTTTTCTCTATATTACGTACGAATTCATAAAAACTTAGGCCTTTTAAGGTTTCCTCATAATAACTCTTTTGTGAAAAATAAGATGCTAATCTACTAAATGCTATTCGATGGCCATCACTACTAATAGCCATTTCCATTCTAGATTTCATTTCTCTAATAATCTCACGAATACGATTTCCGTTCGCAAAGTCCGTATTCATCATAATTTCTTTTGTTAATTGACTCAAATAAGATACCTTACTATACAAAGCTTTACTTCTAACAACTAGTTTTGGGATATACTCACCTGGGTTTTGAGAATCATTACTTACCATGGTGCCATAATGTATCCCGCCCGTATGAATATCAATCATATTATTTAGCTCTTCATAGGCGTAATTAGTCGTGTCTAACTTACCTAGCATACCAACCAACATACCAATATACGGAATTAAATCTTTTTCAATTCCCCGAAGGTCGTAGTAGGTATTGATATATCCAATTTGATTTGTAATCTCTGGTGTAAATATAAAGTCCGTATTGCCTTCTTTTGTTACTTTATATTCTGTAAAATCAAACTCTTTCTCTAAATCTGATAAGGCCAAGGTTGGAATCTTCTCAAGATCCTCTTCCTTATCTGGTGTTACTTGCATTTCTTGCAGCTTATTTGTGTGGTTAATAAGTTCTTGAAGCTCATCATCTGATAAGGATGATTTAAACTTTGCTAGTTTATCTTTTAGGGCCTTGGCAGTTTCTTTTGTAAGACCTGCTTTAGGCTCCATTACTATAAACGTAGCGTGTGTGTTCTCTAATATATTTTTTTGTATGATATCTTCTAAATAAGAAGTTATAAGAGCGCTTTTTACAATCTTTAACTCTTCTTCATATTTCAAATAAGTAAACGGACTCCCCTCATATAGCCAACTCTTGAGGCTCTCTGTCGCATATAATAACCCTTTAGAATGCCCTCCAAAGTCTGCCTCTCTGAGTTCAAATTCTAGTGAATTTATAGCACCTTCTATTAATTTTTTATCAATCCCCTCTGTAACTAATTTGCCAAGCGTATCCATTACAATTTTATAAAACTCATCTTTTTTATCAGGTGATGAATTTTTTACGACAATACTAAAAACAGGTTGTTGGACACTCGTATTGTATGAACCAAATACATCTTGGCCAATTCCCGCATCGATTAAAGCTTTTTTTAGTGGCGCTGCTGGCGTTTCCAACAATAAATCCTCCAAAATTTCAATGGCCATTACAATTTCACTGTTGTTTGTATCTGCTATGGCAAAGTTCAGGGCTAAGTATGTTTTTCCATCTTCACTTTCACCCTCTGCAATAGGATACTGAAGACCTATTTCTTTTAAGGCTACAAAAGGTTCTTGAATTTGAATATGAGATGCTACCTCTAACCGGTCAAAGTTGCATAAGTAGTCATCATTAATTAACTTGAGGTGCTCATCAATATCGCCGTCTCCGTATAAACAAATATAACTGTTAGATGGGTGATAATATTTTTTGTGAAATGTCAAAAATTGCTCTTGTGTTAAGTCTGGAATAGACTCAGGATCACCACCTGATTCAAAACTATAGGTTACATCAGGAAATAAAGACTCGGTTATCTTTCTAAATAGCACACCCTCCGGAGAGGAAAATGCTCCCTTCATCTCGTTATATACAACCCCTTGATACTCTATTTCATCTTCTTCATTTTCTAGTTTATAATTCCATCCTTCTTGCTTTAAAATCATAGGATTATCATAAATATTAGGATAAAATACTGCATCTAAATAGACATCCATTAAATTTATAAAGTCTTTGTCATTTTGACTAGCAATAGGATAGACTGTTTTATCTGAATATGTCATGGCATTTAAATAGGTGTTTAAAGATCCTTTAGCAAGCTCTACAAAAGGCTCCTTAACGGGGAATTTCCTAGATCCACATAATACCGAATGCTCTAAAATATGTGGCAATCCTGTATCGTCACTGGGTGGGGTACGAAATGCTATAGAAAACGTTTTATTAGTATCATCATTTTTAATATGCATTAACCTTGCACCACTTTTTTCGTGTTCCATAATGCGCACCATTGCATTTATTTCTGTAACAAACTCTTCTTCCTTTAATATAAAACCATGATTTATTTCACTGATTACCATCTATTTTCCTCCGCTCATAACTTTTATCATTATATATATCCTAAAGTATATCCACTTACTCTCTCATTGTCTACTAATCGGCCTTAAATTATACTAAAAAAAGCATCTGTGAATCATCACAGATGCTTTTCGCTAACTGGTTCTAAAAACTTCTCCCTGCAATCCCAACTACAAAAGTAATGACTTTCTCCATTTCGTATAACATGAAAAGCACTTGCTTTCTCAAGTTCTTTATTGCACACTGGATCTGTTACTAATACTTTTATTTCTTCTTTGATTTCCGCTTCTAAAATAGTCATGTCTTCTTCTATAACATGCACTTTCCCATTTACTATCTTAACACCTTTTACGTTGGGATCATCCTTATGTTTATGAATGGCACTACGAATTTTAAATGCATATAGTGTAAAATTAAATAATCCTACTAAAAACATGATTACAAATACATTTCCAAGAATTGCCAACATACTAGCACCCCTCTCTACTATAATTTTCTAAGTTTCTACCTATCTTTATATTATATTCTATTATAAGAATTTGAACAAAATGTGAACAAATAGATAACTTAGTAATTATACTTGTAAAAGAGCAAATTCTATATCTGCAATTATATCGTCTATATTTTCAATTCCTACAGAGATTCTAATAAGTCCAGGGCCAATTCCAGCGGCCTTAAGCTCTGCATCTGATAATTGCCTATGAGTAGAGGTTGCTGGGTTCAAAACACTGGTACGAACATCTGCTACGTGTACGAGTATTTTAGCTAATTCTAAATGATCTTGGAAGCGAGTTGCCCCTTCTTTACCACCTTTAATGTCAAAAGAAACCACCCCACTTGAACCCTTAGGTAAATATTTCTGGGCTAATTTATATTCACTGTTGTTTTCCAGTCCTGGATATTGTACTTTCTCAATCTTAGGATGTTTTTCTAAATACTGTGCTACCTTTAAAGCATTTTCGCTATGTCTTTCCATACGCAAATGTAAAGTTTCTGTTCCTAGATTAATTAAAAATGCATTCATTGGTGCTAAATAATTCCCTATATCACGAATAAATTGAACCCGCCCTTTAACAATATAGGCTAGTTTTCCAAACGTTCCTGTGTATGACAGTCCATGATACGATGGATCAGGGTTCACAAAACCTGGGAACTTCCCATTGGTCCAGTCGAAGTTTCCTGAATCTACAATAACGCCACCTACACTTGTTGCGTGTCCATCTAAATACTTAGTAGCTGAGTGAATAACGATGTCCGCTCCGTACTCAAAGGGTCTGCAAAGATAAGGTGTTGGAAATGTATTATCAACAATAAGTGGTATGCCATTTTCATGTGCCACTTTTGCAAATTTCTCTATATCCATTACTTTCAAAGATGGGTTTGTTATAGTCTCCCCAAAAATCACCTTTGTATTTTTTTGAATAGCCGCTTTTATTTCTTCTGGCGATGCATCTGCATCGATAAACGTAACACTTACACCCATTTTTTTGAGCGTAACTGCAAATAAATTATAAGTTCCGCCGTAAATAGAATTCAATGCAATAAAGTGGTCTCCTGCCTCACACAGGTTTAATACTGACACCATTGAAGCGGATTGCCCTGAGGATGTACAGAGTGCTGCTACACCGCCCTCTAGTGCTGCCATCTTGCTTTCTAGCGCTTCTACTGTCGGATTACTAATCCTAGAGTACATGTGCCCCGGCACAGCTAAGTCAAATAATTTAGCCACATGATCCGTTGAATCATATTTGTAAGTCGTGCTTTGAACAATCGGCAACACTCTTGGTTCCCCATTTTCAGGCTCATAACCACCTTGTATCATTTTTGTTTCAATATTCCATTTAGCATTCATTCTGCAACCCCCTACATTTTATATTTCTTCTATCTCTTCTTCTATTTCTTCTGTAGCTTCTTCTTCATTTTCTTTCTCTTTTTCTGCCGCTACTGCTTCAATACTTTTAGTGAAAATTCGCTGAAATAGGAAAGAGGATAGTAACGCATAGATGCCAAAAGCAAATATTGCAAAAGGTGTTAAGGATACGACTGCAAATACACTTATTAAAAATAATATTGTACAAATTATAGATGTTATAAAGTGTTTGTTTGCAAAAATGAAACTGGATATCACAATGTTTTTAATCGTCATCTCAAATCTTGATAAAACTGGGAATATATACAGTGTGATAAAGGTAGCCTGAATCATAAAAAATAAGCCAATAATCTTTACCCATGCTGGACCTTGTCCACTTCTTAGAATCTCAAAATACAAATATTCACTCATGAAGATTACTCCCATCATCAGAGTAAGAAGTGTTGCTTGCTTAAAGTTTTGTTTAAAACTTTCAAAAAAAGACTTTACGATATACGGATCTTCCTTTCGGACTTTTTTCCCATATACGTAAAATAATGCTGTTGTTGATGCTCCTATTGTAACGATAGGCAAAGAGCATACTAGCCATAATAGGCTTAAAATCATAACATCCGCAATTTCTGTGCCCCATTTGTAGAAAGGACCTTCTAGATTAAAAAAACTATTCATACTTATAAGCACCCCTTAATTGTCTGTCGATTGTCTGGTTTATTCTATATTAATACAAAAAGCGTACGATATCAACTTCTTTTGTTCTAATAAAAACATTATAAGATAAGGCAGGGTGTGACTCTACCTTATCTTATAATGTTTTTATTGAATATATTTTTAAATTCAAAGTAGTTAAATATTTCTTCGTGATAATCATCAATTGTCCTTATGACATTATAAAAACTCTGAATCCCTAAAGGGACATCGCCTTGCCACTGCCTATAATACTCAATAGCCTCTTGTTTAGTTTGATGATCATACATATTTTGGCAACCAATTTCCTGAATGGTTAATTTCCCAGCTTCTATTCCTGTTTCTATTCCTGCAGCTATCTCTGCTTCACTCTTATTGACAGACCCACCACACCCTAGATAAGTATTGATCATCTGAATGACATACCTAGGGTGTATAATGATAGACGCATTTGGAAATACAGAGTATATCCCATTTCGAAGCGGGTTATTAAGCCCTATTATTGCAAGTTTAACATTATATTCTTGCTTAATCCTTTTAAGATATTCATACAGGGTTCTTGCATTCCCATTAGGCAATTCAACTAGTCTAGACATATCTGATAAGTTATACATATTATAATTATATAAACAAACATCAACTATACTCATGGCAATACCTCTTTTTGCTTTGAGTATTGCCTTTAGCTTTTATTTTATTCACTTTTCTTTGATTTTGCACTCTTTTTCCACTTTAATATACTAATTCCTAGTGGCGGCACATCTAGCAAAAGACTTGTTTCTCTTTTTTGCCAAGGAAATGCTTCACTTTTAAGCTTACTATTAATAACGCCAGATCCGCCATATTTAGAAGCATCACTATTAAATATTTCTTCATATTTACCCTCTTCTTGTACCCCTATACGATAGCCTTTGTGTGTCTGTGGCGTAAAGTTACACACGACAATCAAGTGATCGTCCCACTCTTTTCCTTTTCGGAAAAACACAATAACACTATCGTCTGTATTATCACAATCAATCCACTCAAATCCTTCACTTGTCCAGTCCTTTTCCCACAAAGCCCCTTCTTTTATATACAATTTATTAAGGTCTTTTACATAATTTTGGGTCTGTATGTGAGTATCATATTCCAGTAAGTGCCAGTCTAAGCTTTGCGCTTCATTCCACTCGTCATCTTGTGCAAATTCCCCACCCATAAATAACATTTTTTTACCTGGGTGAGTATACATATAGCCATAAGCAACTCGAAGATTAGCAAATTTTTGCCATTCATCACCTGGCATCTTATTAATCATAGAGCTCTTTTCGTGAACGACTTCATCATGTGACAATACTTGTATGAAATTTTCACTAAAGGCATACATAAAACTAAAGGTTATCTTATTGTGGTGATGCTTACGGTGAATAGGATCTAACTTCATATAACTCAAAAAGTCATTCATCCAGCCCATATTCCACTTAAATCCAAACCCTAGTCCTTCTTTATCCACTGGTTTTGTTACATTAGCCCATGAAGTAGATTCTTCAGCAATCGTCATAACACCAGGAAACATGCCATAAAGTATGGCGTTCATATGTTTTAAAAATTCCACAGCTTCTAGGTTTTCTCTTCCACCATTTATATTCGGCGTCCAGTTGCCAGATTCTTCCTTGCCGTAATCTAAATACAACATAGACGCTACTGCATCTACACGAAGCCCATCAATATGGTATTCTTTGCACCACTTAATCGCGCTTGCAATGAGAAACAACTTAACTTGCATACGTCCATAATCAAATATTAAAGTGCCCCACTGTGGATGCTCTCCTTTTTGTTTGTCACCATATTCATATAATGGCGTGCCATCAAACTTTTCAAGTGCAAATGCATCTCTTGGAAAATGGGCTGGTACCCAGTCTAATATGACACCAATATTTGCTTGGTGGAGTTTATCTACTAGGTATCTAAAATCATCTGGTTCTCCAAATCGACTTGTAGGCGCAAAATATCCTGTCACTTGATAGCCCCAAGATTTATCATAAGGGTGCTCCATAGCCCCCATAATCTCTACGTGAGTATAGCCCATTTCTTTGACATACTTTGTTAATTCCTTCGCAAGATCTCTATAGGTTAAAAATGCATTATCTTCTTTTCTTCTCCAAGAACCAAGATGCACCTCATAAATTGAAATAGGTTGTTTATAAGGTTCTACTTCTCCTCTTTTTTCAATCCAACTCGCATCTTTCCAAGCATATTTCTCAAGATCATATACAATGGCAGCGCTCTCTGGCCTTACTTCATAAAACGATCCATAAGGATCTGACTTTATTAAGATAACATTATCTGGTGTTTTAACTTCAAATTTATAAAAATCCTTAGCCTTAGCACCAGGAATAAAAATTTCCCAAATACCTGATTCTGGCCTTAAACTCATTACGTGTCGTCTTCCGTCCCATTGATTAAAATTTCCAATTACACTTACCCGTTTTGCATTAGGTGCCCAAACCGCAAAGCTAACACCCACTACTTTATTTATCTCGCATATATGTGCGCCTAATTTTTTATATATTTCATAGTGGGTACCTTCACAAAATAAATGTTGATCTAATTGTGATAGTGTAAAACCAAAAGCATAGGGATCATACATCTTCCAGCTTGTCCCATTATGAGACTCACATTCTAAAATATATTCAAAAATATTTTTTCTTCTTGGGATAATGCATTCAAAATAGCCATTAAATTCTGTTTCATCCATTTGAAACCTTATGTGTTCCTTATTTGCATCTATAACTGTGATTGTCTTTGCATCTGGAACAAATGCCCTAATAACCACCCTCTCTTTTCCTTCATGATGAATGTTATGTATTCCCAAAATCTTATGTGGGTTATTATGGTCTGCATTAACTATCTTTTGAATTTCATTTTTGTTAGTTGTAAGTTTCATATATTCGCCTTTAAAGGCTCCCCCCCTTGATTGTGATTTCATTTACTATATATAATCGTCTTATGATACTTATATTATAGTCCTAATTCTGTAAAATGCAAAATATTTGCTCATCTATTATTATGTTACCATATTTTTACATACGGTGCAATATTTTTCAAACATATATTTTTACATTTGTTTTAACTTACATCTGTTTTATGCTATTATAATAAGATATTACAAAGGAGGACTAACATATGAAAGCAATAACAAAAGCTATACAGCACGGGGTATCTTTTGCCTATATTTCCCTTTTAACAGACTATACCAATATATTTACCAACTCTATAATGTCTACTATAGAAGAAATAGATCCGGATTTAAACACCATTATTCATGACATGAATATTTATATTTCAACTTTAGATACACTTCTTGGTGGTGAGGAAATTCACAGAAGCGAATGTGTTACAAAGCTTCAAATTCATCACAAAACTTTAGAGAATAAGTTTAAAGTAATAAATGCCTATAGTAGGGAATTGAATCATATTTCTACGCTTCTCGAAAACAAATTTCATTTAAAAACCACAAAATTTCAAGATATTGAAGGTATTAATTACCATCAATTTGTTCACGAAGGTCTTGATTTTATAGCCCTATCTAAAACAGAAGAAGAAAAAATATATAAAAAAAGAGAAATTTTAAGGGCACTTCCAATGAGAATGACAAAAAATTCTTTTGTTGACTATGTAAAACAATCTCTTAAAAAGATTGCTCCGAATCCACTCGATCAAGACAACACAATATTTTCATCCGTTTTCAAGCAAATGTTTGATGGCCGATTAACACAAGATTATGGTGTTACTTTCCATGATGTGGCTATGGCTATAGAAGACCTGCGCGACCAATCTGAAACAGACCTTACCGGTGACGCTATAGAAGAAATGTTTGATGACATCTATTTATTAAAAGATACCATTGAAGAGCTCTATAGTATTATTAAAATGCTGCATAATACCATTTCATTTCTTTGTACACTCCTTATACTAGACAGCCTTGATTTTGATGTTTTATCCAATGAACATGTGGCCTTTAAAGACCTTTTCTTCACTACAAAAGCTTTAATGACTGGTGAAACCCATGGGGAAGATTATAGTATTATGGTAGAAACATTACCTGATCGATTTGCTGATGTCTTTGATGAAACAAATGAAAACTATGTTAAATCAACAGAAAAGTTTTATAAGAATTTGGAAAAGGGTTCCTTCCCACAAACAGAAGAAACCCTTAAATTAATTAAAGTCTTTAGTCTTATACAATTTTATCTAACCTTAAACATAGAAGATGCTTTTTCATTTGATGAACTAACTGACCTATCAACACCATTATCTACTTCTATAATTGAAGATGCTACTAAATTCTTGGCACAAGAACTTAATACACTAAAACCAGCTGAGCGAAAACTAAGAATGCAGTACTTAATTAGTATGCTACCTTTTACAATGGATACGCAAGAATTTGCTACTTATTTTGATAGTTCCCTAGAAGGGACTTCTAATGAAATCCAAAAGGCATACGTTCTAGCTAAAATAAGTAGTTTTATGGAGTCCCTAGGATATTTTGATGCCCTAGAATCAACATCTAATCACAGTCATCACCATGATCATCACCATCATGATGATGATTGCGGTTGCCATGACCCTCATTAAACTGAAGACTATCTCGTTTTGAATATGAACAACCGCAGTAATTCTGACGATATAAGTCATGTTCCTTACTCAACTCTATAGAACGTTTATAGCCGTTTTTCTTTTTAAAGTCTGAGGATAGATAAATAGAACCTACCATTTGTTCTAATGCTTCACCTATCTCATTAAGCCTACTAGCATTTTTTAGTGGGCTGATCGAGAGGGTAGTGGTAAAATAATCATACTGATGCTCTTTTGCGTATTTAGCCGTTTGGCTTAACCTAAGTTTATAACAGGCAAGACATCTCTTCCCCCCTTCTCGTTCATCTGTCATATTTTTAGACATTTTCAAAAATTTATGAACATCATACTCACCTTCCACAAACTTAACCGGATATTTTGTATTCATTTTAGATATAAGTTTTTGCTGCTCTATGGCTCTTTTTATATATTCTTTATGGTCATCTATGTTGGGATTATAATAAAATACCGTGATATAAAAATAATCTGATAGATACTCTATTACATAGGTACTACAAGGTGCACAACAACTGTGTAGTAATAGTGTAGGGACTGTCCCTGATTTTTTAACCTGCTCTAATGTCAAATCTAATTTTTTTTGATAGTTTTCCTTAGTTTTATCCATACTATTGGCTCCTTCTATTTTATACTTCTATTTAATACATTATATACTAAAAAAAAAAATTAGTCTCTTCTATTGATTATTGACGAAAAAGAGTGTAGACTAACATATTGGATGGTATGATAAATTGAAAGTAGGTAAATTATGTTGGAAAAAGAAAAAATTATTAATATCGCGGTTATTGCTCACGTAGACGCTGGAAAGTCTACACTTGTTAATGCTTTTTTAGAGCACACCGGAACTTTTAGAGAAAATCAAGAAATCGCCGATAGAGTCATGGATAGTAATGATATTGAGCGTGAACGTGGTATTACTATTTATTCAAAAAACTGTTCCATAAGATATAAAGATTACAAACTTAATATTGTAGATACACCTGGACATAGTGATTTTTCATCTGAAGTAGAACGTGTTATCAAAACTGTTGACACCGTTATCCTTCTTGTAGATTCTATAGAGGGCCCTATGCCCCAAACACGCTTTGTTTTACAAAAATCCCTAGAAAAAGGACTTCGTCCTATTCTTATGATTAATAAAATTGATAAACCAAATCATCGTGCTGAAGAAGTTGTTGATATGACTTTTGATCTCTTTTCAGATCTTAATGCGACTGATGAGCAACTAGATTTCCCGATTGTGTACGGAATTAGTAAAGAAGGTATTGCAAAAATAGATATCGATGATGATTCTACTGACATTACACCATTACTTGATTTAATCATTGATCATACACCAGCTTACCCAGATTACGACAATGAGCCTCTTCAATTACAGATATCTACACTAGCTTACGATGATTACGTTGGTAGATTAGGTATTGGAAGAGTGTACAAAGGTGTTGTTCACGAAGGCGATACGGTAGCCGTTGCAAAAGCTAATGGCTCTGTAGAATCAGCTCGTATTTCTAAACTTATGATATATGATGGAACAAACCAAATACACGTTAAAGAAGTCAGAAGTGGTAATATTGCTATTATTGCTGGTGTTAATCATATTTCTATTGGTGAAACTATTTGTGAACCTGATAAGGTAATGCCTTTAGAATTAATAAATATTGAAGCGCCTACACTATCTATGAACTTCCTTGTTAACAACTCTCCTTTTGCAGGACTTAGTGGTAAGTATGTAACAACTCGTCATATTAAAGATCGTTTAGAAAAAGAACTTGAAGTTAACGTTGGTCTTAAAGTGGAACCTATGGAATCGACTGATGGTTATAAGGTTTCCGGACGTGGTGAGCTTCATTTGTCTATCTTAATTGAAAATATGCGTCGTGAAGGATATGAACTTGGAATTTCTAAACCAGAAGTACTTTACCAACACGATGAAAACGGAAAACTCCTAGAGCCTATGGAAAGGGTTACAATTATTCTTCCAGAGCAGTATTCCGGTGCAGCTATTTCGAAATTAAATATGCGTAACGGTGTTATGCAATCTATGGAACCTGAAAACGGTTATGTAAAACTTGAATATATTGCGCCTACTCGTGGTCTTCTTGGATTCCGTAGTGAACTAATTACAGAATCTCATGGTGAGGCAACTATCCTTCGTTCTTTTGAACGTTTTGATCGTTTTACTGGAGATATCCCAAGACGTCCTAATGGCGTTCTTATTTCCCAAGAACCAGGAACATCAATTGCTTATTCTTTAAATAATATTGCCGATCGGGGAACATTATTTATTCATGCAGGGGTTGATGTGTATGAAGGCATGATTATAGGTATGAACTCTCGTAAGGAAGATATGACAGTTAACCCATGTAAAGGTAAAAAGCAAACGAATACAAGATCATCTGGTGCAGATGATGCCGTTAAATTAACACCACCTAAAATTTTCTCATTAGAAGAAGCTCTTGAGTTTATTGAAGATGATGAACTAATAGAAGTTACACCTGATAGCATTCGTCTTAGAAAACGTATTTTAACAGAATCAGGTCGTAAAAAATCAAAATAAAAAGCTACCTTAAGGTAGCTTTTTGTTTGCTTTTTTTTGCTTTTTTACCACGCTAAATCTAGTTCAATGAGATTAGATTGCACACTCGTATATTCTACTTTTTCTAAAACCGATAGCTTATAATTAGTAAGAGCTTGTTTAGAAATTTTATTTCCTTTTGCCCCGATATCTTGTTGTATTTCATGAAAAACACTTCTATATCTTTCTTTTATCGTCTCAACTTCTTTATACTGAGCTCCTATTACACTAATGTGCTTTTCTATACACTTTCTTTGCAATACAGCACGTTTATGTATGTCACTATGCATTTTTTGAAAATTGATACTCATATAACTTATATCATTTTTCATAAGCGTAAAAGTTTGTTGCCTTTGATCCCATAGTTCATTTTTTGTTTTTTTATCTAAAGTGCTTTTTGCTTTTTCATTGTAATCTGACTCATTTAACTCTTGAATAAATTTATTATACTTAAGAATATTAAATGTCATATTGTTCCAGAACTCTTCATTTGCAAAAGCTTGTTCAGCTATTTGAGATTCTAAATCTCCCCATAAATTTTGGTAAACTTCTAGCATTCTTATTTTTGTATTGATGATATCTTTTTGCGCTTTATAGAAAATCATTCTATCCTGATAGTATTTCTGACTAATCTCTAGTTGCTGATAATTTCCGGACTCTAAAATCTCGATACTTTTAAGTTTATTTGCATAATATTGTTGATTATTTGCTTTATTCACTTTACCCCTCCTAAATACCATATATTTACATATTAAAGGTATTTAGGGAATTATGCAAGTGTATTTTTTAAAATTATACTCTATTGGATATTTAAGAAATTATATTATGCGCCCATTTGCCTGATTTAAACCTATACATACATAATATAAATTTTACCACTTCCTCTAGGGCAACCATTGCAAATACAATCTCAACAGGCCATTTGAGTATAAATGCTCCTAGAAGAGCCATAGGGACTCCCACAAACCACATTGTTATAATCTCTATGTAGAGTGCCATCTTAGCATCTCCACCCCCACGTAGTATGCCTACAATGACAACAACGTTAAAGGTACGAAGAACAAGTATCCCTGATGTAATATATAAAATAGTTAAGGACGCACTTGCTACTTGGGATGATACCGCAAAAAGACCCACAATTGCACTTGAACTAAGAGCAAGGATGCTACTGAGTACAATGGAAAATAAGACTGCAATAACTGCAATTCTTTTTGCGTAAAGTTTACCCAAAGTTTCTTTTCCTTCACCAATCTGGTTCCCCACCATTGTCGACGCTGCACCAGCCAGTCCAAATACTAATACAGTAGAAAGATTGGCTACAACACTGGAGATTTGCACCGACGCAGTGGCCCCAGCGCTAATATGGCCATACGCTGCCGTATACACAACCATCCCTAGTCCCCAACACAGTTCATTAAGAACTACAAAGACAACTGGGCCTGTAACCCTAGAGATCATCTCTTTTGGAATATCAATTAGTTCTTTAAACTTTGCCGCCAAAACCCCTTTTTTCACATAAATTGTACCTACTAGTATACTCGTTTCCATTACCCGTGCAATTGTAGTCCCTAAGGCTGCCCCTACTACTCCTAATGACGGCGCACCAAAATGGCCAAATATAAAGGCGTAGTTACATATGATGTTGATTAAAACTGCAACTATACTCACAATCATAGGAAGTGCTGTTTTACCTATGCTTCGCAAAGAAAAATTATATGAGAATGTAATAGCCGTAAATATGTAACTAATAGCAATAACACGAAGGTACTGAGCCCCTAAATTAACAATTTTTGCATCTGGGCTAAAAAACCGCATTATTTGGTGCGGGAAAAGCAATACAAAAATAGTTCCCACGGCCGTTATACTAACCACACTTATAAGACATATTCCAAGCATTCTTCTAATATTAACGATATCTTTTTTCCCCCAAAATTGAGAGGTGAATATCGCAGTCCCACCAGTAATACCCGTAATCCCCATTAATATCAGTAAAAAGAACTGGTTTGCAATACCGACAGCAGCTAATTGATTTTCCCCTACTGCACCAATCATCAAAGTATCCACCATATTAAGAGATGATCCTATTAGATTTTGAAGGACAATTGGAACTGCAATAATCATTAGCTTTTTATAAAAACTTTTATCATTAAATATTTCATTGAACCATTCTAAAACTTTATTTTTCATTTTATATCTCCCTTTATAAGGTAAGTATCAATTAACTTTTCTGCTAAGCGTTTTTGAGTATTAGCACTGCTTACTAATGATAATACCATCATCATTATATCTATTTCTTGCGACTGATCTATGTGTAACGCTTCAATTTTCTGTTGTACTTCTTTCTCTATTTGTCGTTGTTCTTGCTTTTTGACATCTAAAAATCGATTATATAATGCAAATAAATCAATCTCTTCTTTATATATTGTCTCAGTAAACAATATTTTTATATCATTAATTGATAAGGTTTGTTTTAAATGATAAATAAATGCCATCATAATTAAATGCTCTGGTGTATACCGCTTATTTTTTGCAGGCATTAAAATTTGATCTTTTACATAGTTGTTAATCATGGTTTTAGTTAATAACTTGTCTTTCTCACTACGCTTTCCTTTTTCTAATTTATTTTCAAATAGCGTTATAACCTGATCCATATATAAATCAAGCATGGGTATATCTGATATTTGTATTTCCTCTTGATTACCTATCTCTTTCAGCAAGTCCAGTATTTCAACCTTCATATTAACCACCTTATTATATTATTATGTATACCTATACTAAAGGATAATTGACCTTTATGCAAATTTATTTTTATTTTAAATTTATCTTCCCTATTTTTCAATCTAGTGTTATAATACTAATATCATCCCACATAGTACTGATAACTACATTGTGTAGTTTGTGTTTTATAGGGCATATAAAATATATTTTAGGAGGCAACATAATGAAAAATTTTAGAGAACCCGTAAGTGGATTTACACATCTTTTTGGCGCTATTGTATCATTAGTCGGCTTAATATTATTAATAGCTAAAAAGTTAATGATACCTAGTGATAATCCCCTAGGATTATTTGCAGTCGTTATATTTGGACTTAGTTTAATCTTTTTATATACAGCCAGCACTGTTTATCATCTTATTTGCTCTAAAGATAAGGTTATACTTTTATTACGAAAATTAGATCATTCTATGATTTTCATTCTAATTGCAGGTACTTATACACCGATTTGCTTAATTGCACTGCAAGGCGTCTGGCGATGGGCCTTATTTATTCTCATATGGTCTTTTGCTCTTATTGGTATCATCATAAAATTAACCTGGTTTAATGCCCCACGTTGGCTATCTACATTTTTTTATATTGCAATGGGTTGGGTTGCTATCTTTGCTATTTCTCCCCTTTCAAAGGTTTTACCAAAGGGCGCACTTATATTATTAATTAGTGGCGGTGTGGTCTACACCCTGGGCGGACTCATATATGCTTTAAAATGGCCCAAACTTAATTTTAAACATTGGGGATTCCACGAAATTTTTCACTTATTTGTATTAGGTGGTAGTTTTCTTCATTACGCTTTAATCATACAGTACCTTTAATCCAAATATTTAAAAGCTGCTGAAAAAAATTCAGCAGCTTTTTTGTTATTTAGATTTCCCACTTACACATTTTTTCTTTTAATAATTCCATTAAAGTTTTGGCCTCTTCTTTGGTAATAACTTTGTTTTTCTCAGCTTCTTTAATACTACATTTATATTCTTTCGTAAGTGCTTTTTTAAACTTGGCCGGTGTCACTTGTTTTTCTTGCAAGATATCATAGATTTTTTTGCCCTTTCCAACATATTCTTGCAGTTCTTCCTGTGAGATTCCTAGCCTCCCTAAGCTATTAATAATAATTTGTGGATTATCTAAGCCTGCTCTGTGGTAAAGCTCTGCAAGGGCTTCTTGTGTTGTTTCGTTTTGATTTGATTTTTGATTCATCTCATTAGCATATGCAAAAGAATTAGTTCCTACCAGCATAATAGTTAAAACAATTAATACTACCTTCTTATACTTCACACTATCACTCCTTTTAAGTTGCTACTGTTATAATGGCTAAAACACATAGATATTATACGTCATATAATATTAAATTTGATTTTAAATATTAATAATAGTTTGTTTTTAACTGGTAAAAAATGCTATACTAGGAGTGAAATATATAGCAAGCCTATGAGAGGATGAATTGATATGATTGATACAAGAGCTTGTGGGATTTTACTGCACCCCACATCATTACCTAGCCCATATGGCATTGGAGATTTAGGACAAGGCGCCTATGATTTTATTGATTTTTTAGAGGCATCCGGCCAAACTTACTGGCAAATACTTCCTTTAGAGTCGGTTGGTGCTGGCAATAGCCCATACGCTAGTTGTTCTGCCTTTGCAAAAAATCTACTACTGATCTCCCCTCAAAAATTAGTAGAAGCCGGTTTACTAACCAGTGATGACCTTGAAAACCCTCCCCCTTTCAACGCTCATAAAGTAGACTATCCACCCGTTAAATCTTATAAGGATTACTTGTTTCAAAAGGTATTCATAAACTTTAGCAAATTAAGTGGAGACACCTTAACAGCATTCAATTCTTTTTCTAGTAAAAATTCTTTTTGGTTAGAGGATTATTCCTTATATATTGCAATTAAAGAATATTACCAAAATCTACGCCTAGATATTCAAGAAGACCATGACGATGTTATTCAACGTTTAAAAACTATCCATCATGAAGATTTAATTAATGAATGTTATAATGGTGGGTCATGGATTACATGGCCAACCCCCCTAAAAAATCGCGAGGCCCATGCATTGCGGAAAATAAAAATAGAACTGAAAGATAGCATTCATTATCATAAGATTCTTCAATTTATCTTTCATACCCAATGGGCAGAAGTTAAATCTTATGCTAACGATAAAGGCATAAAGATTATTGGAGATATGCCTATTTTTGTATCTTATGATAGTGCCGATGTATGGAGTCAACCAGAGTTATTTGACTTAAATAAAGACGGTTTTCCTACAGAAGTTGCTGGGGTACCACCCGATTATTTTTGTGCTGATGGCCAGTTATGGGGAAATCCTTTATATGACTGGGATTTTCATGATAAAACGGATTATAAGTGGTGGCTACTGAGACTTAGGAATATGCTACAATATACAGATCATGTAAGAATTGATCATTTTAGAGGACTCGAATCTTATTGGGCTATTCCAGTAGAATCTAAAACGGCTAAATCAGGAAAATGGAAAAAAGGACCTGGACACAAGTTCTTTGAGGCGTTTATTCTTGAACTAGGTGAGTTACCAATTATAGCAGAAGATTTAGGATCACTTACAGAAGAGGTCAATATTCTTAGGGATACTTTTCATTTAGCCGGAATGTCTATTATACAATTTGCTTTTGAAAATAATAATACTAACCCATACTTACAACATAATTGTAAAGTAAACTCTGTTATCTATACAGGTACTCATGATAACGATACACTCTTAGGATGGTACGAAAAATGTGATTCTAATGTAAGGGATCAAGTTCGTTCTTATATCAATAATAACGATGATGACATAGTATGGAAGCTCATTAGGCTTGCCTACGCCTGCGTATGTAACACCGCAATCATTCCTATACAGGATGTGCAACAGTTGGGTTCAGAGGCCAGGATGAACGTTCCAGGAGTGGCTAGCGGCAACTGGGAGTGGCGGTATACGCAAGATATGATTAATACCGATATGATCCTCGGCCTTAATTACCTCAGAAACCTATATGGCAGGTAATAAAAAAGAACATAAAAAAAGAGAGTGGGAATTCCCACTCTCTTTAAAACTTTAAAATTATAGTTTTACAACGTTCTTAGCTTGAGGTCCACGGCTACCTTCTTCAACTTCAAAGCTAACTTCTTGTCCTTCGTCTAATGACTTGAAGCCTTCGCCTGTAAGTGCTGAGAAATGTACGAATACATCTTTGTCTCCTGGTACTTCGATAAAACCAAACCCTTTTTCGTTGTTAAACCATTTTACTGTTCCTGTTAATGTCATGAATTGTTTCCTCCAAATTTTTTAATAATAATATTGTTATACAAGTTTCTTACAATCAATAAAGAATCCACACATTAGTAAATACCTACTAATTAGAAATGCTCTCTACCGGTAGCAGCGTCCTAATTTTGGATACTTACTAATATGCGGATTGCTCAATCTCGGTAATCAAACTCTATAATTGATAGTATATCACATATGTTTTGAAATGTACATACTAATTTTGATTTTCTTTTATTTTCTTTTATTTATTTTTACTTTGCTACATTACCTGCTACATTTAGCACATCCCAAGTTCTTGCAAACGGAGGTGCGTAACAAAGATCTAGGTTACCCAACTCATCAGTGGTCATTCCTTTGTCAATGGCAGCTGCGAGTACGTCTACTCTTAGTACGGCTCCTGCCTTTCCT
Source organism: Candidatus Epulonipiscium sp. (assembly GCA_012841565.1). The sequence continues at coordinate 39,118 of DUUM01000072.1, forward strand.
ATGATCTGACCACCCAAAATAACTTTGGTATTTTGATTATAAATTAGTTTTACATAAATCTTCTGGGCTCCTGGATAATAATTTGTCTGATTTTTGTCTATAATAAATACCATACCATAGTCTAGACCCATTTGTTTTGCTTCTTCTTCTGTAATACCTGTTCTGCCAGCTTCCATGTCCATTACTTTAATAGCAGCTGATCCCAAGGTTCCTGGGAATGCATTATTTTTGCCTGCTAAGTTTTCGCCCACTATGCGCCCTATTTTATTTGCAGTAGTGGCCAGTGGAATATATACTTTTTCCTTCTTAATCTTATGGTATACAGTTGCGCAGTCACCTGCAGAATATATACTCTTTAAGTTTGTACGGCCATATGCATCAATCATAATAGCCCCATTTTTCAACATTTTAATTCCCGTGTCTTTAAGAAAACCTGTATTAGGCCTTACACCGGTGGCTATAATAACAACATCTGCAGGGTACTCACCCTTATCTGTTATTACCTTAGTGACCTTAGTATCGCCTTCTAAAGCCTTCACTATTTCAGACAAATGAAGATCCACATTGTGGTCTCTTAGTTCTTCTTCCATAATATCAGTCAGTTCTTTATCGAAAGATCCTGGCATAACAGTGCTATCTAATTGAATCAACCTAACATTTTTCTCTAGCTTTTTCATTGCCTCTACAAGCTCTATTCCGACATATCCAGCGCCAATAATAACAATATTTCTATTATCCTCTTGAGTCGCTGCAGCCTTTATTTCTTCGCCATCTTCCATGTTTTTTAGAGTAAAAACGTTTTGGATATTGACATTATTAATAGGCGGAATAATTGAATCCGCTCCTGTTGCAATCATTAAGCTATCATAATGATCTTCAAAGACTTCCCCATTTTCTAAGTTTTTTACCCTTAGGGTTTTTGCCTCTGGATTGACAGATAACACTTCATGGTTAATTTTAGTTTGGATA
>DUUM01000073.1 GCA_012841565.1 Candidatus Epulonipiscium sp.
CCAGCCCAAGTCCTGTTCCCACTTTGTTTTGTTCAGACCGTGATTTATAAAACCGGTCAAAAATATAAGGCAAATATGCCTCTTCAATCCCATCCCCCTTGTCTTTAATAGCGAGTCTATTGTTTTCCAGTACCATATAAACGGTTTCATTTTCAGGAGACCTTTTTCAAGAATTTTATACCCTTTGTTTCACCTTGGCAAAGTATAACCCCACTAATAAAAACACTAGGCCAAACATAACTTGTATTAAAATATCATATCTCATATCCATCAAGGAATTTATATTTCTCTCATTTATTCTTACAAAATAATAGGTTGGGAAAAACCTTGCGACAGTTAAAGCTTTTTCACTTAAAAACTCTTGGGGTACAAAGATCCCCGAAATAAAGGAAGTACCCAACGAAACAACTGTACTTATCCCAGTAATCACAAATCTATTCCTAGTCAAATTATTGATTAAAAATGTAAGACACAGGATGGTAAAAGAAAATACGATTATATTAATAACATATTTACTAAAGTTTATCCCCCCTATATACTTACCTTTTAATAAGATACTCCCCAATATAAATATAGATGTAATTATAACTCCCACACTTATTTGTCCTAAATAAATCTCCTTATTAAAACTCATAAACCTTTTAGATGATATTTTTATTCTCTTTTCAATTTCTTCGTTCTTAAAATCTGCCATAACCAAACTAATGACTGTAAGATACATGGCAATAATAATATAACTGGTAAAGTTATAATAGTTTTTAAACCAATTATTTGCACCTATGTTTTTGGTTTTCCCCTGATCCTCTATGATTTCTACATGTGCCTTTTGATTCAATGCCTCTTTCATATCTTCTAAATGGAATTTCCCATCTGCATATGTCGCATTAGCAAATACAAGATATTTTTCCACTTGCTGGTCTAAGTACGAAGCACCAATTTCCCTATCATCTTTATATACTTCCACTATTTTTTCTTTACTGACTACTTTCTCATCAAATCCTTCTGGTATGATAACGACTCCATCTATGGCCTCCAAAAAAATTTGATCTCTTATATATTCGTCGTCTTCTCTTATATGGACTATATGATTTTTCTGGCTTAAATAATCTGTTAAGCCCATGGATAATTGACTGTTCATATTATCAATGACACCTATAGTCAGTTTTGTTTCTGCAAATTGTGTTTCTTTAGTGTCTGTACTGCTTCCATTTATAATTGCTAATATAAGAAATATGATGGTATAACCTAATATAACCGACTTTTGTTTCAAAGCTACTTTTATGAAATATTTATATACTATCATAGTTTCTCCTCCTTAAAAACATGTAAGAACCAAGCATTAAAATGACACTATAAGTAATTAATACAAAAACGCCAGCTCCCATGTCTTTATTATTTCCTAAAAGATTTATTTTGTATAAATTATTCGTTATGATAGCTATTGGATTCATCTTCCCTAATAAAGGTATTTTTGCATCTAACATAACTTTTACATCTGTAGACATCATCCCTGATAAAAATGATAAGGATAAAGTTACAACGATAGAAATCATTGTTTTAATTCCATTGTTTTGCTTGTTAGAAACCCCGATAAATACACCTAGTGCCACGCCAAATAAATTACCTAATATAATAAATACTGCGCTGCGCCCCATTTCTATAAATAAATTCATATGAAGCACATATTTAATAAATAAAAGTAGCAGCCCATTTGCTATTAAATTTAAAACAAAAGCCACTATAACGCCTGCAAATAAAAAGGTTCTTTTCTTTAAAGGTGTCATATTAAGTCTGGCACCTATATTGGTTAGATTGGCTTGTGTTAATGAAGCTGTCTCAATTCCCACGAATATTCCGTAGGTAGTAACCATTGCTATTAAAGAATAAAATATAATCATTATTCCATTTGCCTTTTGATTTTTTTCTACTATATAGTCTGCCGTAAAGTCATAATCTTCCATGGGCCTATTAAGGGTTTCCATCTGTTTTATTTGTTCTACGATTTCTTTTATGATTGTTTGATTTATTCCAGAATCATTGACTAATATATTTAATTCCTTATCCACAAAGCCATGGATCTCATGATTTTCTAATTTTTCATTAGACTCTTCCCGGGAGACTTCCTTTATATTAAGCATCTCGGTTCCTTCTAGAATAGATCTAATAGGATTTCCCTTTTCTATCCCCATATCAATATTTTTAAATTCTATATCTGTAATCCCACTAAATGCTATATGAAAGAAAGTCACTAGCACAATTGGATATAGTAAACTCCAAAATAAAAGCCCAAAGTCTCTGCAAATATTCTTCCCCTGATAGATACAATTTCTAAAGAGATTCTTCATATCAATCCCTTAGCTCCTTTCCTGTCAACTC
>DUUM01000074.1 GCA_012841565.1 Candidatus Epulonipiscium sp.
AGCCAGATTCATAATCACTTCTAACCAAGCACTCTATATCTACACTTTCCAATTCTCCTTTCAAATGAATAACAGAAATCTCATCACCTGAATATATCGCTACAATTCCATCGTTCTCATTCATATCTTTATCTTTTAAAGATTTACAATATGTTGATGTTATTTAATCGCTCTTTGTTAAACTGAAATCTTTAAACAAGATATAGAATATTTCCAATAATTGATAGTATTCCCTCCATTCTATTCTTATAATTAATAGGTATTAAGATCACCCTTCTATTTTCCACAAAATCTAAACTGGCTTGAATAATAAAAAGGTGATCTTAGTTTTGTTCATACATATTAAGCCTTAGGTGGCTAAGAAATAAATATTATTGATAGTCGGGCAATCGTAATGCATTGATATATCCTTGCTGAACCTGACAGTTTTCAAATTTGCTATTTTCGACAAATGCCATCAGCACTTGTCGTGAAAGCTCCTGGTCGGGCCGTGCATCACGAATGTCGTTGTATGTTAATCGTGGATTTTCAGAAAAATCAACAACCAAACTCCAATTTTCAGGAGGAGTAATTCCTACAAAGCAAGATCCGTTGATCTTTTTATAAGGCCAAAAGGTATATCCGATATTATTCTCCTCCATAACCCTGCAAAATGAATTCATCCATTCGTCGGTATTATGTCCAATTTCACCCATATACATTGGTAAATTCACCTTGTCTCTAAAATCTACAAATGATTGAATAGCTTCTTTGGTTGGTTCTCCTCCATACCGATGGCATGAGTACATAATATTATCATCAAAAGTAGAATCAGAAAAAGGCTCGAAATTACTATTCCATTGAGGAGCACCTAGCATTACAATATGATTCTGGTCCACTTCTCGAATAACTGCTGTAACTTCTTTATATAGAGACTCCAACATATTATTTAGCTCTTCCATATTATCAAAATAAGGAGCTATGGGCTCATTGATTAGATCATAAGCGATAATCACTGGTTCATCTTTATAATATGCAGCAATTTTTCTCCAGATATCCAAAAAGAGTTGTCTGGATGCTTCACTTTCAAACAACCAAGGATAACCATAGCTGTCATCAATATTGTCTCCTGTCTGCCCACCTGGCGCATCATGCATATCCAAAATGATATATAGACCTGTCTTTCTGCACCAATCTACTACCGTATCAATGCGTGCAAAACCTTCGTTTTCATCATTTAAACCCATATAGGATTCATTGGTAAACAACTTATAGTGAAATGGCAAACGAACTGTATTTGCACCTGTAGAAGCTATAAACTCGATATCTTCGAAAGTAATATAATTGTCCTTAAACTCTTGCCAAAAGTATTTTGCAAAATCTGGACCTACCAATTCATTCAGCATCTGATCAATCCTATGGGGCGCATTAGTTCGTTTAAAATCAAACATATACCCTTCTGGATTCAACCAGTTTCCTAAGTTGGTCCCCTTAATAAACAACTTGTCTCCATCAGCCTGAATAAGATCTGGACCATCAACCTTAACAAACTGACTGGATGCAATAATCTCCTGATTGGAAGAAGATAACTGACAAGAAGCTAAAAATACAATTACAAACAAAGACAGCAAGCCCTTAGGAAGGGAACTGAATCTAGTTGAAAAAGAAAAGCATTTATTTAACAACTTTCTGTTACTTCTCTCCGACATTAATACATAAGCGAGTTTCATAAAAAACATTTAAAGATTAAAATAAATAAGTTCATTGTTTATGGGTTAAGTTTCTGTTTTACTAATTTCCATTTAAAATAATCTTCTGATACAATCATTTAAAACCTAAGTTCAACTCATAAGTGCAAAATAATATATAAATCATTTGGGGGCTAGCCCCCAAATGATTGGTCAAGTGTTATATTAGCATTACAATGAAAAAATATAAACAACTCAACCGAGAACAAAGATACCAAATTGGTGTCTTATTGAAAATAGGCAAGAACAAAAGTGAGATTGCTTCTATAATTGGCGTCCATAGAAGCACGATCAGTCGAGAATTAAAAAGAAATGAAGGAACTCCTGGTCGACACGCCTGTACGTATGTCCCTCGGTTGGCCCAGAATAAAGCTGAGAAAAGGCATAAGACTTGTTTTGTCATTACAGCAATCCGTAAAACCAAATCTCGTTTTAGACTTTGGTAGATGTATTTAGTCTCAATCCCTTTCTTTTCTCCAAGGGCAATTTCATTTTTAGCAAGTCACCCTTAAGCTTGTTTTAAAGTTCTTTCTCAGCTAATAATTGCTAAGGGTATTGTTCTCTTTTTCAAGATACGTATGCGTTTTAAATGTTTAGGACTCATACCATGCTGAAATCCTTCTTCAAACTTCTTTTTCCAAGAATATTAAGATGCGGGATAAACAACATGCTTGTCAAGAGTTACTTGAACGCCATGGATGGTAGATTTTTTTATTATTTAAAACTTCTCTTCTTTACTAAATGCTCACTTTTTCATCGTCATAAAATTACAGATTATTACCTATAACTTAGTCCGATGATTTATGGGGCTAATACACAAGTATAGTACCAATTATTATGGGTGTTGAGGATATTTTCATACCAGACACCCGTAGATGTACTGG
>DUUM01000075.1 GCA_012841565.1 Candidatus Epulonipiscium sp.
ATCGTATTGTACATATGTATATGCAGATTGATGATGAGGTTATTTATACAATTTTACAAGAAAACTTAGAAGATATTAAGAGTTTTATTCAGAAGATATTAAGGATTTTATGATGTGTGGGTCTGTCTCTTTATGTCTTTGGAGTCGTACCGTACGCCAAAATAAGTAATCTCAAAAGATTGCTAAGTAATCATATGAATACGAGGGCTATTATACGGAATAATAGATATACTTGCTACTTTCTTTTATACTTAAGATTTGCTATCATAAGTATAAATACAATAAAAACTTTAGTAAAGGAGGCAGTACAATGGGAAAGAAAATACTAGTTTTAGGTGGAACTGGTCTATTAGGATATCATACAATTTTAGAATTAATAGATAAGGGATACGAGGTAGTATCTGTATCATTACCCCCTATGCCTACAGATGACTTATTTGAAGGTTTAGAGGTGGAAAATCATCTTTTTAACATTAACGATAAGACTGATGAGGAACTTTTAGAATTGTTAGAGGGTATATATGGAATCATGTATGCCATAGGAGCAGATGAAAGAACTGTGCCAGATGCCCCTGCATTTTCTTACTTTTATGAGGCTAACGTTCGCCCAACCCAAAGGTTAGTAAGGTTAGCTAGAAAAAGTGGTGTAAAACATTTTGTTGTTTATGGTTCATATTTTACAGAGTTTGCCCAGAGGTGGCCTGAGACTAATTTAATTGATGAGGCCTACCCCAAAACCCGTATTCTTCAAGAAGAGATTGCTTTTGCAGAAGGTGAGGGAGCTATGGTTGTAACTAGTTTACGCCTACCATATATTTTCGGAACGATACCTGGTAGAATGCCCCTTTGGAAGATGTTTACGGACCAAATTAAAGGGCAAGATGTTTTTCCAGCCCTTCAAGGTGGAACTGTAATGGTAACTGTAAAGCAGGTAGCCGGGGCGGCTCGTGGTGCATTAGAGCAAGGTGAGCATAGGGGAACTTATGCCCTAGGCGGGATTAATATGAAATATAAGGAGTTTTATGAAATGATGGTAGAAGCCTTAGGACAAAGGGGTAAGACTCAGGTTCCTGTTCTTCCTTTAGAGACAATGCTGCCTAATTATCAAGCACTAGATCAAAAAGCCAAAGAAAATGGCAAGGAGCATGGGATTCATCTAGCTAAAGGAGCCGAAATGAATAACAAAGACCTTTATATAGAGCCGGAAGAGGTAATGAAGGCCCTTGATTATAAAGAAGATGATGTGATTGCATCTATTAAAGAAACCCTTAAATATATTGTAGAAAATGAGTAGGACAAGATGAAATGGCCCACAACCTAAAGTTGTGGGCCATTTTTCTGCTAGAAATAACTATAAGCAATGCAAACTCTTTTATTTTTTTTCTGATCTACCGAGCCATGCTTCTAGTATGACACCATACACAATGCCAGCAATAAAACTCATATGATCTTTAAAATCCGTCGAGCTGTAGAAGGCAAAGGAAACCAAAAGTCCCAACAAACCACCACGAACCAGTCTTTTCTTTTTAGTCGTTTTAGCCCACGGTGCACCTACAGTTAGGCCAAT
>DUUM01000076.1 GCA_012841565.1 Candidatus Epulonipiscium sp.
CTTAAATAAGCCTACATCTCCATTATCAGGATTAACTAACCAGAGCTTTTCACTACGACCACTACCTTCAGAAGCTCCTGTGTATTCTTCCCATGAACTAAAATCTTTCATCTTATGGTTCAACCCCAGTTTTTATGATTCAAATCTCTATAATATAGTATTAATGGCTTAATTCGTCTCTATCTTATACTATATACTCTATCACAAGTACTAGTAGGTTTACAATACCAGTATCCCCCTATCATCATAAACACTTCCGCTACTTCCCTCATTCCTAATCGCTCTATCTAGTGCCATGATAGTAGCCACCGCACCGTCTATCTTCTCAGTGCTCTTTTCTTTGTCAGCTTTAATGTTTCCTGCTGGGTCCATCTTTATATGAATGTTATCCATCATCCACCTAAGCACTGGATTACCACCATGAGATATTTTCTTTTCAAGAGTTAACTTCATCAGCTCTTTCGTTGGTGGACTCACGTCTTTATACCCTTGACCAAAGGGCACCACTGTAAAACCCATGCCATCTAAGTTCTGGGTCATCTGTACTGCTCCCCATCTATCAAAGGCTATTTCTCTAATATTGTACTTCTTCCCAAGTTCCTCAATAAAAGTTTCTATAAAGCCATAGTGGACTACGTTTCCTTCTGTCATTTTAATGTACCCTTGCCTTTCCCAAACATCATAGGGTACGTGATCACACCTTACTCTCAGTCTTAAATTTTCATCAGGAATCCAAAAATATGGGAGCACCATATAATTCTCATCCTCGTCCCTAGGCGGAAACACAAGGACTAGAGCTACTATATCAATAGAACTTGATAAATCGAGCCCTGCATAACACTCTCTGCCTATTAGCTCATCAGGATTTACTTCAAAACTACAAATGTCCCATTTATCCATTGGCATCCATCTAATAGATTGTTTCACCCATTGATTAAGCCTAAGCTGCCTAAACAGGTTTTCCTCTGCTGGATTTTGCTTAACATTCTTACAAGCAATGGCCATCTTTTCTTCTGCTACCGTAACATCTAAAGAAGGGTTTGCTTTACGACAAACTTCAGGGTCGGTCCAGTCTTCATCTTCTCCTGCTCCGTAAATCACTGGATAAAAGGTCTGATCATGTTTCCTTCTTTCTATTATATCTTCCGCTTTTTGATGCACTTCAAACCCTATGCTATGGCGATCATTTCCTGCTGTAGTAATTAGAAAGTTAATCGGCTGCCTCCTAGCATCTGCTGCGCCATGGGTCATAACGTTAAACATTTCTCTGTTAGCAACATGGACTCGTCATACAAAACAGCATGAGGGTTTATTCCATGTTTTGAGAAGGCCTCACTAGATAGTACCTGATAAAATGAGTTCATAGCAGGATAGACGATTCTCTTTTGAGATGCTACAATCTTTAATCTTTTTCTTAGAGCAAGGGAAAGTCCTATCATATCAACAGCTACTGTGTATATTAAACTTGCTTGGGCTCTATCGGCTGCGCAGCTATAAACCTCTGCTCCCCATTCGCCATCTGCTATTAACATATACAAGGCGATCGCTGCTCCAAGTTCTGTCTTTCCTTGCTTCCTTGAAATCTCGACATAGCCTGTTGTAAACTGTCTGAACCCATCCTGCTTCTTTACCCCAAATAGGTTGCGTATAATTTCTTTTTGCCACGGAAGTAGTATAAAGGGTTTATTGTGCCACTGCCCTTTGGTGTGTTTTAAATTCTCTATAAAGCTTATAACATACTCTGCTTCCTCCTCATCATCTTTATTTACCTACCACTCGTAGCATTCTCTCCATAGGATCATCAACTTCATTTGCCGTATCAATTGTAAGCCTACTTCTTGAAATCTCATCCGCTTCTTCTTCGTAGCCTTCATTTTTGAGAGTTTTGCTGCTATCGCCATGAGATTAAATATATTTCCATTCTCTCCAACTAGCTTACACCTCGGCTTCACTATTTTACTTCCTCCCAAAATCGTTATTTTTCAGTTGACCCATCCATCAAACTGAATGTATTAAAGTCTTACAGAGCAACGTGTGCCCTCGTTATTCCTAGTAAACAAGGGTTTTGCCTTGTTATTCTTTAAAGCTTCTCCTAAAGTGTCTACTGGGATTTTATTATCTAGATAGCCTTGGGGCATCTGCCCTTCATTTGTTTTAAGTTCATGTTACTTCCGTATGCTGCATATGTTTTCATTTTAAATATCTTCTTTTATTAAGGAGAAGTCGCCCTCCCCATTTTGGTTTTAAGCTGCGTTGCGGTGTGCTGCATTTCCTGTAAGGTTTGCTAAAAGGCGAAGCCTGCAGGTTTTAAATTCATCTCCGCTTAGCCCAAGTCTTAGGAGCCAACATCTGAAAGTGTATTTTTCATTGTCTGTTTTGGTTCTTATTGCACTAGCACTCTTTTGGCTTATGGCTTGATGGCAAATAGCTAAGCAAAATTGAATATATGCTTTTATTTTTCCTGCGTGGGTAGTGCTATTAAAAAGCCTATTATGTTTAGCTGAACATAATCGTGCAAGGACAACTGGTGGACACTCGGACATGTTAAGTCCGTTTGTATAGTTACACTCAATCATAAACAAAGTTGTTGACATATTTATCTATTGCTCGTTCTATAAGGTTTTTTGTTAATTGGTCTGTAAAAGCTGGTTGCCCATAAGCAGCACCCTGTTTCCTGATGCTTCCACTGACCTTACTAAACTCTGTATTATTTACAGTAAATGGCTTTGATAAATCAATGCCTAGTTTAGAAAGCAAAGGTGTAACCCTACTTTGCTGAACTTCATCAAAATACATTGACCCTGTTTGTCCGTTAGCAAAACGGATAAATGTATTTAATGCCCCTGCAATATCTGATACTTC
>DUUM01000001.1 GCA_012841565.1 Candidatus Epulonipiscium sp.
ATCAATTTATGCTAAGACATGTTTTTCCGAAGATCAAATGAAACAAATTCGTATGGGGCTAAGAGACGGCTTAGATGTATCAATTTATGCTAAGACATGTTTTTCCGAAGATCAAATGCGTCAAATTCGTTTAGGGCTAAAAAATAGCTTAGATGTATCTGTTTATGCCAAGACATGTTTTGATCATGATCAAATGTATCAAATTAGCTCGGGGCTAAAAGACGGCTTAGATGTATCTATTTATGTAAAAGAAGATCTCCCTTGGGAGGAAATGAAACGAATTCGCCATGCTTTAAAAAAACAAAACTCGTAAAAGTAGTTTCAATCAAAATTTTAGAAGTTAACACTAGTTGAAAATACAAAATAAATACACTAGTTAGTATTAATTCTCATATAAAAACATAAAGTAGTATTAATTAAATTAATTTGCAGGTGAGGGTTTTATATATAACTAAAAAAGAATCAATGCGGGAAAAGATAGTGCGTATAGATTAATTAGGAAAATAAATAGGAGTGATTATATGGAAATAGAAAGAAAATTCTTAGTAGAAGAGGTACCAAGGGTTAAAAAATTTAAAAGTAAAAAAATAAGACAGGGGTATATATCTATAAATCCGGAAATCAGAATCCGAAAGATAGGCAGGCAGTCTTTTTTAACAGTTAAATCATCAGGATATTTAACAAGAAATGAGTTTGAATTAAAGCTATCTTCAAGACAATTTAGAAAGGTATGGAAAGAGGCTAAAAAACTCCATCTTTCAAAAACAAGATATTTTATTCCCCTGGATAATAGATGCATTGCCGAGCTTGATATTTATAATAAAAAATTGAAAGGACTAATAACTGTGGAGGTGGAGTTTGAATCCGAGGAGACTGCTGAAAATTTTGAGCGGCCCAAATGGTTTGGTGAGGAAGTTACTTATGATAATGACTACAAGAACAATAACCTAGTTAAGTACGGTATCCCTCTCAGCTATAATTCAGTGTTGTAACAAATAAAAAGCAGCCCAGAATCTGGCTGCTTTTTTTATTTGCTGTAAAATATCAATCCTTGCACGATACATGTGTTATCTTTTCAGAAATGATTTCCCCTTTTTTAATATAAACTCTATTGATTATGCGGGAGTTGACCTTAATAAATTCACTCCAGTAACTTTAGAAGATTTGATGAGTAACAGAAGGCGGAACCTTATCAATGTTATTTACTGATATGAGTTGTTATTGTTGATAAGTTACTAGCTGCATCTTGGCCTCTAAACTCATAAGTGCCATTTGAGCTTATAGTTGCTTTAAGCCTAAGTCGAACTATGTAAACTCAGGTAGGGCAATATCTCTTAATAAAAAAATAGGTATAACTGTATATTATAAGGCTTAATTAGGATATATACCACCAGTTATAATTTAGCTGCTGGTTATCGCTAATGAAATAAATGTATAAACTAACAAATAACAGGAGGTAATACTATGGATAATAATAGTAGATTTAAAGGATTGGGCTGGAGAATATTCGCAATATCTGCTCTGTGTGTATTGGTACCTATGCTAATTAGTTTGTTTGGAGCAAGTTATTTATCAGAAAAGTATTCAGAACAAGCAGCTGGAGATGGATTATTGAATATTGCTGTTGAAAAAAAGAATCAAATTGAGTTAGGTTTGACTGACCTAGAAAAACAGGTCCAATCTATTGCTATGCAAAGTGTAATTGTTGAGCCATTAAAAGAAATGACTGCACTAAATAATGATGATATCCAAAAAATTTCAAAAACCTTAGAAGATAATCTTGATTTAGGAGATGGCTTATTTGAAAATATATTCTTAATGCATGAAAATGTAGATATAGCAGATGGAATTGGGGGTCATTCTGTAGGCTGGGAAAGTGAGGAGGTCGGAAGCGCGGAAAACTTATTTATAAGGGAAGCCAGGATATCACCAACTACTGAAAGACCAGTTATAACAATGGTAGCACCCATAAAAGATAATGACAAACACTTAGGGACAGTAGCAATGGCTATAGAATTAAACAACTTGTCTGAAAAAATTGTAAGTGCAAATAGCTCAGATGAATTCAAAACACTTATATTAAATTCCGATGGGTTAGTTATTTCATCTTCAGAAAAAGACCTTGTTTTTAACTTAGACTTCCAAGATGAAAATAATGAATTGCAAGATTTATATAATGATATGAAATCAGAAAAATTAGGGGTTGGATTCTTCAATAGAGAGGGCACTGATTATATTGCCGCTTATAGTAACAGTGATAAATATGATATGTATATTTTATCTTATAAACCAGTTTCATCATACTTAAAAGTAGTAAGAAGTTTGCAACTTACATTAGTTGTGGTTATTATAGTTAGTATTTTGATAGCTGCACTTGTTATGTATATTACATCTAAAAAGATAACAAAACCTATACTTTTAGCTGCTGAGCAAGCTGAACAATTAGCTAATGGAAACTTAACTGTAAAAATTGATGAAGCTTCTTTAAATAAAAAAGATGAGCTGGGCAAGTTATCTAATTCATTCGCAACCATGATTCAAAACTTAAAAATAACCATTATGCAAATAGCGGATACGTCTAGTCATGTAGCTGCATCTAGTCAAGAATTGTATGCTTCAGGTGAACAAGTAGGCGAAGCTGCTGAACACGTAGGTAACACTATCCTAGAAATTGCCTCTGGTGCGGAAGAACAATCTAGTCAAATAGATTTAGCATTATCAAACCTTAATCAATTAATTAATCAAATTAATGAAGTAAATGACAGTACTAATGATATGGAGAAGACTACTGCACATATGATAGATGACATTGCTAGAGGGAGCAAATCAGTTGCTCGATCTGTTGATAAAATTAATGAGCTTAAAATACACACAGAAAAAACATCTAATATTATTAGTAACTTGGGCAACACTTCTAGTCAAATAGGCGAAATTATTGAAGTGATTAGTGGGATAGCTAGTCAAACTAACTTGCTTGCTCTAAACGCTGCTATTGAAGCGGCCAGAGCAGGAGATGCAGGAAGAGGATTTAGTGTTGTTGCAGACGAAGTTAAGAAGTTGGCTGAGGAATCTGCAGACGCTAGCAATAGAATAGCAAATCTTATTATAGAAGTAACGAGCGGGGTAGACACAGCTGTAAATATGATGACTAACAGTATACAATCTGTAAACTCTAGCGTTCAAGCTGTTGAAGAAAATGGAGAAATTTTCTCTATTATAAATAATCAAACAGAACAATTAAAAGATATAGTAGCTAACGTCACTCAAAACGTACAAGTAATGACTGAAACTAGCCAAGGATTTGAACTTACCATGAAGGAGATCAATGAAGTGAGTCAGGAATTTGCTGTTAACTCTGAAGGGGTAGCGGCATCTAGTGAAGAGCAAATAGCTTTAACAGCAGAAATTGTATCTGCTTCAAAAGCAATGGCAACTATGTCTGAAGAGTTATCGAGTCAAATTAGGAAGTTTAAACTGTAATCCAATATATTTAATAAAAAAGACCCAAAAATACTTGGGTCTTTTTTGTAACTTTTTCTAGACTTCCGTGTAAGCATAAAAATCTTCTAAAGACATTATTACCTTTTAACATTGATCATTATAGTTGGAGGAACTTTATCAATGTTACCAATAACCAATGTTTTCACCTTGCTTGCGTTGCCAGCTTTATCAGTTGTCCTAGCAGATATGGTAGCATTACTACTAACCTTAAATGGATCTTTAATATATAAAACATTATATACAAATATATTTACAAAAAGAAAGCTATCTTACCCGTTTATAGGTAAGGTAGCTAGTTAATAATCTTAAAGCATTTAAACCCCCAATATCCCGAGGCTCTATTTTTTCATAAGTAAACAATTAACTATACCAATTAGGCCTTCGCCTTACCATAATCTAACCCCATTATATTAACCACTCGAAAACTTCTCCATAATACAGGCAGAGGGAGTCGAACCCTCAAGCACTAAGGCGCTGGATTCTGAATCCAGTGCGTATACCAGTTCCGCCATACCTGCGAATTATTCGACCAAGAGTCTTGGCCACTTGGCCATCTCATCAAAAGCAGATAACGGGAGTCGAACCCGTGTATCCTGATTGGAAGTCAGGGATCTTAACCTCTAGACTATATCTGCATGTATGCATCTGGAAGGATTTGAACCTACAACTTTATGGTTCGTAGCCATACGCTCTATCCATTTGAGCTACAGATGTATGAATGCGGGTACGGGATTTGAACCCGTGTCTTCAGGGTATGAGCCTAACAAGGAAACCACTCCTCCAACCCGCAATATGGGTAGACACCCTTTCTTAGCCTAAAAGGGTAAGGCGCGCCCTTTAAGTTTAACGTCTTAGGAGAGGGGCTTGTCTACTCTTTGGCCCCGTTTTAGAGTCTTTACCTGACTATGAGTGCCTATAAAAACCTGGCGTCCTTTTAAACGGCTAACTTCAGCACTCGACGAGCTTCGCGGTCTCAAACGGATGTGCTTAAACGCTTGATATTTCTATTCATACCTGCCGTCAGTTTTTTTCTTCAATTTAAACACCTTATTGCATTTTTCACTAATAAGTTAGCTACTTTTGCAAGAAGCACAATTTCTTTTTTTACAAGGCTGAAGAGGTAAGTGCCTTGGGCGGGTATCGAACCTGCTACACGTGGATTTTCAGTCCACTGCTCTACCATTTGAGCTACCAAGGCCTATGACTTCATTGTCCAACTTATGTAGTGTATTCATTTTGAATCAAAGGTCAAGTTTTTTTAAATCTTTACGGAATCATTTAAGAAAAAACAAAGAGGGCTTGGAGGGACTCGAACCCTCGACCTTTCGGTTAACAGCCGAATGCTCTAACCAACTGAGCTACAAACCCAAAATAGGGGCAACAGGACTCGAACCTGCGACTTCTTGGTCCCAAACCAAGCGCTCTAGCCAAACTGAGCTATACCCCTTTAATATTTAAAAGCCCTCATTCAGAATCGAACTGAAGTTAACGGCTTACAAGGCCGTCGCATTACCTCTATGCTATAAGGGCAAGCGGAGAGAAAGGGGTTTGAACCCTTGAACGAGAATACTCGCCTCAGCCTTAGCAGGGCTGTACCATCAACCAACTCGGACACCTCTCTATATATTTAAA
>DUUM01000077.1 GCA_012841565.1 Candidatus Epulonipiscium sp.
CACCACAGAAGAAGTTGCTTTTCCTCCAAGGGCATCATTTTCCACCTTTTGGGTTACCCCTTTCATCTTTGTTTTAAAATGAGGGGGATATCCTAAGAAATGATGGGATAATAATTCTTTTATTTCTCTTTTTCTTAATTCCCATTCTTCTACATTACTTACTTTCGATCCATCTGAAAACCTCAGATAATCTGGCAACTTCCGATCTGCTAATTCTTTATATAACACTCATTTTCCTCCTATCTTATAAGTTGTTTTGTATGCAATCTATCAAAAATTGGTCTATATTCGGATTATAAGTCGTTCTTCCTTCTAATAGCAAACTAATAATAGTTAACTTTCCTTTACCCATTTCAACTTGTTTTACAAAAGGCAAGTGGCCTTTAGCCCCAGATGCACTGTCAAACCCTCTTTTTGCGTAAGAGTAAACTAGGTTTTTCCCCTCTTTATTACACTCTATACTTTGGTTTCCTGTAAAATCTATATAATCCCCATTTTTATTATATAGCATGGTAAAGTGATACTTTTTTGTACTTTCATCAGTGGCTGCAAAGAAAACTGCTGGACAAGCTTTAGTTTTAATTTCCAAACTACCTATTTCAACTTCTACTGCCTCTTCATCTGGTAAAATTAAAACTACATTGCCGCCATTATTTAAATATAAGGCAAGATCTGTTTTATTAACAGCCCCTAAATCTGAAACTACAATGGTATCAGCACTATTTATATCTTTTATTGCCTTTATTTTATAAGCATCTGCTAATGCATTTGCATAATCTCCAAAACAGGCAACCTTATAATCATCTTCTACAATGGTTTTTACTGGTGGATAAACGGTAAATTCCATTCTTTCCGTATTCATAAGATTCCCATCTAAATCCATTACCCATGCATGTAGCTGTGCAATAGACTCTTGCTTTACCTTTGGCATTAATGCGGGAATTATTCCTACACATTTTGCCGTAACCTCATCTACATTTGCAGTAAGCTTATAAGAAGACTCAGCTTTACCATCTATAGATACAGTTGTAACAATCTTAACTTCCTGTGCTTTTGACAAGTCATTTAATAGCCATGCCTCTACATCAATTGTTTCTCCGCCATATACATAACGGCGGTCACACCGTAGGTTTACGCGAAAGGGAACGAGAGAATCTGCATATGCAAAGTAAGAAGGTTTGGGCACCCTATCAACTCCAACCAAAGTCTTCATCCATCCAGATGGCCATGCATCGATTAAGAGGTGAATAGCAATATGATTGATACAATCAGCACGCCTTCTAAAGGCATCTGTCATCATGGATGTTGCATTGGCTTGGTGTTTTTGGCTTTCTTTAATCCAGTTTTTCATGGTTCTTTGTTCCTGGAACCAATCCCCATGTAAAGAGTTAGTTTGAGCACGAACAATCTTATCCGGATACCAGTTGCCCTCTTTATCTGTGGCAAGCCACTCTTTAGGATAATGTTTCATCATCACATCATAGTGGTCTAATCCTTCTGCTCCATATTCCCCGCAGCCAATCATCCAGCCTTCTTTTACTGGTGGCAAATATCCTTTATATAGCTTACCTATTGGCTGAGCGTGATTGGTGTACCACATGGTATAGCAATGGAAATCTGGCATTCCCTCACTGGTAGGAGGATCATAATCTCCTTCTACATTTTTAATCACACGGTCAGGATTTTTAATGTAAATAACTTTCCGTGCTGCTGCAAAAAAGGCTTCTAGTTCATCTCGAAGCAAATGCCTGTGACCCTTTACTTCATAACGCTTTGAAAACTTACCGTCTGGATCTGAAGTACGGCGAATACAAACTGGTTCATTAATAAAACTAACCATAATGGTAGAGGGGTGACTTCTAATGAGATGTTCCATTTCCTCTGTTTGACGGATGACTTCACATACCTGATTTCTTCTAAGGAAACTAAATAAGGGCATGTCACATTGATTCATCATGCCAAGCATATCACAGTAGTCATATATTTCTTCTTGTACTGGTCGTTGTGTAATGCGGTAATAGTTCATATTACATA
>DUUM01000078.1 GCA_012841565.1 Candidatus Epulonipiscium sp.
GATTCTTGCGGGAAGAATTAATGGTGATTTAAGGTAATTGGGAAATTATATTATTTAAGAAAGGGGAATAGTATATGAGTTGTGAAAGAAATAACAGATGTGGATGTGGTGGTAACCAAACAGGAGGCGCAAGAGATTTTCCATGTAGAGAGCAATTGCGCGCACTAGAACGTTGCTTAAGAAATTTAGCAGCAGAAGAAGAAGAAGAAGCATCAAGGCCAAGACCTTGGCCTTGCCGTTGCTGCTGCTGTTGTTGCCGTTGTCATCACCATGGTAATAATGGAATGGGAAACCAAACAACATGGGGTAGGTAATTAAAAACCAAGGGTGAGCGCCTAACTGCTCACCCTTAAGTTTGATGCTACTCATTTTATTGGGAATCATAACATATATATAATAAAAATTAGGAGTAGTAAAAACCGTATACAGGTGGTGATTTAGTGAAAATAGAGGCAAGTGTTAACCAAGATGAAATAAGACTGGATGAAAGTTTAATATACACTTTTAATATATTAAACCAAAGTGATAAAGATATGAGAAATATTATATTCAATCCTTATGTGATCAATGAATTATCTTTTGTAGGAGGATCAGTGAAAAGGCAGCGTGGAGTGATGGATATTGAGAAGGAGTACATAAATTTAGAGATTGGGAATTTAGCTCCCAAAGAAAATGCTACAATAATAATAGAATTAAAACTTAGTGATAATTTTAAAGCAACAACAGATAATTTATATATAGAGATAAAATGTTACGGGATTGTAATTTTCAATAATCATAAAAATACCAAGAGAACAATTACTTCCAATATTGTGGACACAAAAATAATAGGCCATACCTTTTAAAAGGTATGGCCTATTATTGCATGTATAAATATTTAATTTATAATTTAGGACCAGCACTAACTAAAGCTTTTCCAGCCTCATTGCTTTCATATTTTGCAAAGTTCTTAATGAATCTTTCTGCTAAGTCTTTTGCCTTAACATCCCATTCAGAGCCATCTGCATACGTATCACGTGAATCAAGAACCTTAGTATCTACACCTGGAAGTACTGTTGGAATTTCTAGGTTAAAGAATGGAATCTTCTTTGTAGGTGCATCCAAAATATCATCATTAAGGATTGCATCAATGATACCACGAGTATCTTTAATTGAAATACGTTTACCTGTACCGTTCCATCCTGTATTGACAAGGAAAGCTTTAGCACCGCTTACTTCCATTTTCTTAACAAGCTCTTCAGCATACTTTGTAGGGTGAAGAGAAAGGAATGCCTGGCCAAAGCAAGCAGAGAATGTAGGTTGTGGTTCTGTAACACCACGCTCTGTACCAGCAAGCTTCGCTGTGAAACCTGATAGGAAATAGTATTGTGTTTGCTCTGGAGTAAGAATAGATACTGGTGGAAGAACACCAAAAGCATCTGCAGTTAAGAATATTACATGCTCAGCTGCAGGACCTGCAGAAACTGGGCGAACAATATTTTCAATATGATAAATAGGATAAGATACACGTGTGTTTTCTGTTACACTATTATCATCAAAATCAATCTTACCGTCAGCATCTAATGTTACGTTCTCAAGGAGAGCATCACGCTTTATTGCATTATAAATATCTGGCTCAGATTCTTTATCCATATTAATAGTTTTAGCATAACATCCACCTTCAAAGTTGAAGATACCGTTATCATCCCAACCATGCTCATCATCACCAATAAGGAGACGTTTAGGATCAGTTGATAGAGTTGTTTTTCCTGTTCCTGAAAGACCAAAGAAGATTGCTGTATTTTTACCATCTAAATCTGTGTTTGCAGAGCAATGCATAGCAGCAATATTCTGTAATGGTAGGTAATAATTCATCATGGCGAATATACCTTTTTTCATTTCTCCACCATACCATGAATTAACAATAACCTGCTCACGGCTTGTAATATTAAACATTGCGGCTGTCTCTGAGTTTAATCCTAACTCTTTATAATTTGCTACTTCAGCCTTAGATGCATTATAAACAACAAAATCTGGCTCAAAAGTCTCAAGTTCTTCTTCTGTTGGTTTAATGAACATATTGGTAACAAAGTGAGCTTGCCATGCAACTTCAACAATAAAACGAATTGCTAGACGTGAATCTTCATTAGCACCACAGAATGCATCTACTACAAAAAGTCTTTTATTAGAAAGTTCTTTTATTGCAAGATCTTTCACTACATCCCATGCTTCTTCTGTAGCTGGCTTGTTGTCATTTTTAAATTCATCGGTGGTCCACCATATAGTATCCCTTGAAGTGTCATCCATTACGATAAACTTATCCTTAGGTGAGCGCCCGGTGTATATGCCAGTCATTACGTTAACGGCACCAAGTTCACTTACCTGTCCTTTTTCGAATCCCTGAAGTTCAGGTTTTGTCTCCTCTTCAAATAAAACATCATAAGAAGGGTTGTGCACAATTTCGGTTGTTCCAGAAATACCATACTTGCTTAAATC
>DUUM01000079.1 GCA_012841565.1 Candidatus Epulonipiscium sp.
ACGGGTAAAATTCCTTCTGATGTGCTATAAGTTGGGTTTACCCTACTATCCTTTAGCTTGCCTAGTTTATCTTCTATCTTAAAAACCTTCTTCATATATGCTAATAATTTACGTAAATAACGTTTTCTCATAGTTTCCTCTATTCTGTGTCTTACCCTAGAATAGCATAACCATTTATCTGTTTTTTACCAATTATAATCGGAATTTACAACATTTATAAAAAGAGGTTCAGGCTTTGAGTTGTATAGCTAAACCTCAAAGCGGCCCGAAACCCCTGCTATCTTTATAGCTTCACACATCTTTTCTTTTAGTAGCTTGCTGTGCTACTCAATATCTTCAACAATCCAGTTAGAGTCATCTTTTACCACATTGAAAATATCATTTGTATTTTTTCTATTCACCATCATATTTCACCCTTAGCTATTTGATTTTTAGAACCTTATATTTCACCATGCCATTTGGTGTATCAATGCTGCAAACTTCCCCCTCTGATGCCCCAATTAATCCTTGGCCTACAGGTGAATCAATACTTATCTTACCACTTATTACATTAGAATCTTCTGACTTTACAAGCTCATATAGCACGATCTCATCATAAGTTATATCCCTGACCCTAACAACTGTACCTAGTTGGATTCTTTTAGTAATTCTCTTATGTTTTGTCTTATTTTTTTTCTTCCGTGGTAATTCTGCCTGCTGTTTTTTTTCACTTGCCGTTCTGTCTTGCTGACTATATATGCCTTTTGCTTTTTTAACCCTTTCAACATTAGCCCTATTTTTAGGTGTATCATAGTCATCATCTAAATAAAAAGAATTACAATATTTCCAATAATCATATCCCACTTCTGAGATAACAATAGGCTTGGCCATACATGACCCATCCTCATTATAATGCTTACAGAAGCTACAACTAATACGTTTTTGATTTGGCCTTGGCTCTATAATATAACCAGTTCCCCAACTTCCCTTAGGTGGTGCCCCTCTCATATACTCGCCTCCAAAATAAAAAGCCCAACATCCCCACACTTTCAAATCCCTGTTGATTACTCGTGTAGTCATGTTAAGCTTTTAGTTATTTAGTTATTTATTAATTTATGTTTTATAAATACTTATAAGTTGTTTTTATCCTTAAAGTTCCTGTATGAATTTGCCCAGTCAAATTTAATATCTTTTCCTGTAGATTTGCTGATTGTTTCAAAATGTGATATACCACATTTAATTTTCATCTGTTCTTCTTCTCGCAAATCTCCCCATTCTTTCTGGAATTTTGTTTCCGATATAAAATACAGATTATCTTTGCCATCATTATCTTCATATACAATTGCCCAGTCGGTAGTATAATTACCATGAGGTGTATCAATGACAAATCCACCTTTACTTAATTTGGTAAATAACTTAACGCTAGCATCCCTATCTAACTGAACTGCAAACTCTTGCTCTCCTGCACTATCAAACTTATAGTACTTATCAATCCCTTTCTTTGTGCCTTCTAGTCTTGGGTCTTCAGGATATATATAAGTTTTTTCCCTACCTATTTCTGTATTAATAGCTGTATCCATTTTAAATATGGCTGTTGTTTTTAGCTTATACCCTTTTAGCAGATCATACTCAATATCACTTTTATTTATACTGCCCAGAAGGGTAACTTTAATTTCTTTTAAAGCACCATCTAAATATTCCTGGCTGTTGAATATGTGCTTTCTTTCTATGTTGTCATAAATCTGGTTAATACTATGCCTTGGAAGATCCGTGCCTTCCATAATGTAATCTACCACTTCAAATTTACTCTTTTGTATCTTCATGTAGCTATCATCTAGTTTTTCTTCCACCTTAACTGCTTTTTCATATTCTGCTTTTCTGTGCTTATTAATAAAGTGCATACCCTCTTCTACTGAGTAATATTGGTCCGCTAATTCTTTGTAGTTGAAATAATCATTGGTATTTCTTATAGCATCTTTTATGAACTGGTCTTCATCAATATTAACCTTATAGATAGTCCTATAAGATAACCTATCAGCTAAGTTAAAGACGATATTTTTAAAATCATCTTCGTCTACAAAGCTACTTCTTTTATTAGGTATTGCCTCTTCATCGCCATTTTCTATTACTATTCTCTTGGATCCTTTTTCTTTCATGGATCTTATAACTTCTTCTTTTAATTTAATGGCATGGTTATTTAAAATATCATTTTGGAACACAAGATTCTCTAACTTCTTTTCTATATTAGTATTTAATACACCTTTGGCATTTAGAATACCATTATCTTTTAGTTCTTTTAAGAATATAGTGGATAGTTCTCCATCTATTTGTGTAGGCTTAATACCAGCATCCTTAAAAACCTTAAACACAATATCTTTACTAAGCTCTTCTTTGTTAAATCCTGCCTCATCATTATAGGATCTTTGAAGATTTTTACTAAACTCATCATAACTACTATTGGCCACAACTGTAAGCACATTATAATTCTTATCCTTACACCTGGCCCCCTTTGTATTAACCGGCAGCCTTAAACCACGGCCTATCTCCTGCTTCTTTGCTATTTCATTATCAGTCTTCTTCAAAGTGCAAAGTGTAAAGATATTTGGGTTATCCCAACCTTCTCTTAAGGCAGAGTGGGAAAAAATAAAAGCTAAGGGTGTTTTAAAAGATATTAGTTCTTCTTTCTTTTCAAGGATTAGCTCAATACCATTTTCTATACTGCGTCTTTCTTTTTGATTATATGTTTTTTTACTTTCATCAATATCTATTATATCCGTTCTTGTCTTTAACTTATCGATAGCAAAGTACCCTTCCCTTGTAGACTTTACATCCATATAGTCTGGAAAGTGATCTGGGTATTGTTGAAATTTCTTTTCCCATCTTGGCAAGCTAATGAGTGCTGTATACTCTTCATCAAACATCCTAAAATACTCACCATCTTTTCCATTGTCCCCACGAACTTTGGCTACTTCATCAATAAAAAATAGGGCTAGGGCTTTTATTTCTTGTCCACTATCTAAAAGCTTAAACTGATTCCTGATTTCATCACTTTGGAAATTTCTTCTGGAAAGTCGCTGTGTTTTGAAGAAAAAAATAACACAGTCCAATATTTAGGGTTTCCTTCTGTCTTCCACATCTCCACTTTTTTAATTTCCAATAAATCAAGAATGTTTTCGTCGACTATACTTTCCTTGATTAGAACCCCTTCATACAATCCACTATTACCATCAGTATCCAGACTCTTTCCGCAACTGGAAACTTCTTTTACACCTATAATATCTAATTCATCTTTTAATAACTCGTCAATGGAAACTTTAAATAATTTGCTTAAAAAAATAATTTTTTTCATTTCTGGAATAGCAATATCTGATTCCCACTTTGTGATTGCCTGTCTGCTCACATTACATTGCTCCGCTAATTGTTCTTGTGTAAGACCATGCTCTTTTCGTAAATATTGTATTTTCTCAGATAATTTCATAATGGCTCCTTTTCACTAAATTATTTTTTGATGTTTCCATTCTAGCAGAGATAATTTAGAGAAACCACCAACCATAGAGTTCATTTGTGTAACTAGTGGTTGCAAGAAATCCCAATAATACTTCATATCTTTAGTTCTTCTAAAACAGTTCATCCAAAAGAATATAGTAACGAATTTTATCCCAATCAGGGACAATATCTAATTTTTCGAATAATATATCTGCTCTAAATCCCTGATACTTCTTGTCACAATATTTTTTCTCAAAATTATGTAAGAGACTTCGATAACACAAAGCAATATCCTGCCATCTATCTGCGATTCCAGCCTTCCCTAAATCGATATATCCAGAAATTTTATCACCTGACAAAAAGATATTTGGAAGACAAAAGTCTCCATGTGAAAATACAAGTTCCTCTTCCGGTCTATTTGTGATAAGCCACTTTAGTAGATGTTCCGAACTCTCAAATCCATTTTCGCCAAATGTTTCAGGTTCAACATTTTCCATATCTACCAAATTGTTTTGTACATTATATTTTGCCATCTGTAATTTTTCATCAAGTCCATGCATATAGGTACAATTACTGATGTCAACTTTCCAAAGCATCTTAAGTCCTTCTGCTAAAAGATTTGCTAGTTTCTCTGGATTTCTCATATACTGATCAGCACATGACATCTCACCAGACACTTTGGTCATTAAGAGATAATTCTTATCCTCAGCCTTTTCATAAGCCAATACCCTTGGCAAAGGTAATTTATCTTGCAGCCATTCCATAACCTGATATTCGTGTTCCGATTCTTTACTTATTGATTGAATTTTAAGTACTTTATCAGTAAAAATAATAACTGTTGAATCCGACATACCAACATCATCATACGAAAAGCTTTCATTTCCAATCAGATTTTTAATTTTATCTGGTAAAACTAACATACATTATCTTATCCTTCCAATTAATTATTTGCTTTCAACCACTGTATTGATTTTCTTAAAGCATCAACAGTTTTTGTCTCTACTACACACCTGCAATTATGCATCTTCGCTAAATCTAATCGCCCATTTAAGTCAATTTCACCTGTTCCAAGTGTCATATGATCTGACTTATTACTAGCATCATGAATATGAAAATGTTGTAGCTGATTCGCATGTTCCATAATAAAAGCTTCATCCTTGTTATTACAGGAATTTG
>DUUM01000080.1 GCA_012841565.1 Candidatus Epulonipiscium sp.
ATCACTTCAGCAGATGAGCAAAGGGAAGCAGCCTTTATAGAAGCTATTAGAATAGGGGTTAGCCGAATACGCCAAGATGGGCAAATATCCCTAGGAGAAATTAATAAGCAAATAGAAGAGCTTCTAGAAAACAGTATAAGGAGTGAAGGTATCATCAATCTTTTTTCCGATGTTGATACAGAGTTTTCTATCTTTGACGAAAAATTCTTAACAGGTATAGCTAACATGAAGCAAAAAAACCTAGCCATTGAGCTAATGAATAAGCTGCTTAGGGAAGAAATTAAGCTATACGGTAAGACAGCGGTCGTTAAAGCAGAAGAGTTTTCAGCTAGAATGAAAAAGATTATGGATAAATATAGAAAGAACCAAATAGCTAATGCAGAGAGCCTAGATGAATTTTTGAAAGCACATCACGATGGGGAAATGCAAAAAATAATAGATGAGTTACTAGAAATGGCAAGAGACCTGGTGCAAGCAGATAAACAAGGTGAAGAGTTGGGAATGACTAAAGAAGAGCTGTCTTTCTATCATGCACTAACATTACCGGAGACAGTAAAGAGTGCCTATGAGGATGATATGTTAATTAAAATGGCCATAGAGCTTACAGAGAAATTAAAAGAAAATGAGTCTATAGACTGGCAAGAGAAGCAATCGGGTAGGGCAAGGATGAGAAGTATCGTAAGAAGATTGCTGAAGAAATATGGTTATCCGCCAGCTGAGATGAAAGAGGCTCTGCAGATAGTGTTAAGGCAGTGTGAGCACTGGACAGAGCGAAGAATGTAGGGAAAACATACATTAGGAGGAAAAAATATGTTTGATAAATCTAAAACTAAAACGGAATTGATGATTGTATGTGACGATAAGACAATAAAATATGCAAACTATCTAATGCAGCTAATTGGACATAATGATGATGCTGGAGATGTAGTTGTGGGAACAAAGGATGGGGCAGTATCTGCGGCAATTTATTCTACCAAAGAATATAAGGATACCTCGGCCAAGATCACCTCAAATACACATATCTTATTTATTGGAAATAATGATATTGTAAAAGAGCAGGCAGCAAGTATAAACTGTATACTGAATAAATATGGGATGCACTTTGGCTGGTTAGGGAAGCGAGCTATAATGTATGTTGATAAAGATGTACTAAAAAAAGATGACTATGATAACTTCATTTCATTTAGCAAGAAATATCAAAAGGAAGTTGAGAAAATTGAAGTAAAGTTTATACATGCATTACCTGAAAAAGCTAAATGGGCAGGTGTGTTTTCAACATTATTATTACCAATAGTTTATCCGGTAGTAATATATGGGCTCATATCTGGTGTTGTGTATGGTAGTAAAAAACACAAACAAATAAGAGAACAACAGTATAGATGTCTTACAATTGTTTCGTATATGGACCATTTATCGAATTTTTTGGAGGGGTAATATATGAATGGTTTTGTTAAAGGTTATTCTTTTTTTGAGGAGAATGCAGGGAGTTATACGGCAGCTTCTATAGGGGATTCATATGTAAGTAGTGTGAATGATGAAATAAATAAGTTAGCAAATGATTTAAACACGTTTAAAGGGTTTAAGACGGATGCTACTGTATTAAAAGGGGATATTGCAGAGTTTTGGCATTCTGATACATTTAATATTAAAGCAGTAGTAAGTGGGTCGAAAAATAGAACATTTGTGGACAGAAGCAATGAATTTGCATCGGCAGATATAACGAGTAACTTTGATAAGGAGTTTGGATTAAAATATTATAAGACCGGTACTGATAGTGCCAAGCAACAAGCTAAGAGTATTTTTGAAAGATATAAAGAATATCAGGGGAGTGGGGGTAAGGATTCTCTAGATAACTTCTTGAAAGAAAGAGGATACACTGATATTGATTCAGTTCTTAATGATCCTATTTATAGTGGGCAGATTCGTATTATTCCTAAAGATCAATTAGAAATAGCAAGAGAATGGCTAAAACGAAAGATTGCTGAGGAAACGGAGAAAAGGCCAGAACAACTTAAGCGATATCAAGAAACATTGGATTTATTAAACGATAGGCTAGAAGATGGGCAAGGAACAGAGTCGGTATCTTTGACAAAGGAGCAAGCTGAAGCTCTGGCTAGACTTGCAAAACAAGGGGATATTACCGAGGAGGAACTAAAAAGTCTTGGTATTTCAACAGAGGATTTAATAACTTATGAATATCTGCTAAAACAAGCTTTTAAGGCAGGTATGACGGCAGCTACTATTTCAATGGTACTAAAGGTGGCGCCTGAAATCTATAAAGCGATTACATACTTAATTAAAAATGGTGAGTTAGATGAAAAACAGTTCCAAAAAATAGGTTTTGCCGCTTTACAAGGTGGGGCAGAGGGATTTGTCCGGGGAAGTGTAGCGGCTGCCATAACAACCGCCTGTAAAGCAGGTCTATGGGGCGAAGCATCCAAAAGTGTTAGTCCTGCAATAATTGGCGCGGTGACCGTCATCACAATGAATACCATGAAAAATTCGTTTAAAGTAGCAGATGGTAGCATGGAGAAGCGTGAACTTGCTAATGAACTTATTAGAGAAATGTTTATATCTTCTTGTTCATTAATTACAGGTGGTATATCCCAAGCATTGATTGAGCTGCCAGTTATAGGTTTTATGATTGGAAGTTTTGTTGGATCAGTTATTGGTTCCTTTGCATATGATGCCGGCTACAGTGCGGTACTAACTTTTTGTGCTGACACAGGATTTACTATGTTTGGCTTAGTTGATCAAAATTATGAGTTACCGGATGATGTTATGGAAGCTGCTGGATTTGAAATTTTTGATTATGAAAAAATTAATCTGGAAGAATTTCAATTTGAAGAGTTTTCATTTGAGGAGTTCTCATTTAAAGAATTTGAATATGAGACTTTAAGCATAGGTTTCTTACGTAGAGGGGTTATAGGTGTGTCGCAAATAGGATATACTTAATAGTAATATCAAATGCAAGTAATTGCAGTAGTCATTGCTATAAGATATGGAGCCTATACTGATGAAAATGTGCTATATGCAGTAATCGACATAGGCTATGGTAAAAAATCGACGTGGGTATTCTTTTTACTCATGGAAGAGGCAGGGGCAGTGAATGAAGATAATCTTAGTAAACTAATATATGAACTTGAAGGAGAAGTAATTATAAGCTACTCAGGGGAAATAGAAGAAATATCTCATACAGTTAGTGCAGGTAAGTTTGAAGGGGAATATTCTAATAAATATAATAGTTAAGTTTAGGTGATTTGCATAGCAATAAAAAATATAACACAGATCCCTTACAGGTGAAACTTGTAAGGGGGTTTTCTGTTTAATGGGGAATAATAATCAAATTGTATTTTTAGTGATAATCA
>DUUM01000081.1 GCA_012841565.1 Candidatus Epulonipiscium sp.
AAATCCTTGAGCTCATTTTGAGAGCTATCAACAGATATTTGACTATCAAGTTTATTGGCATCTATACTACTAATCACACCTGCTAAATCCTTAATATATCGTCCTTCTGACCTTAGCCCTGCTGCAGCTACTTCTGCATGGAGGCTTTTAGCCGTTTCCGCTAGGTCTGATAAAGGTTTTAGAGTTTTTCCTATACGCCTTGCACCTTTTTTTAAGTTTCCAATAATAATAAGCAGCTCATAAGCTAGGATAAGCAAAAACAGTAGTAAAAACAATCTTAACTCTGAGCCTATTGAATAGGTGATTTGATAAAATGAACCTTTCCTATTTATTTCTATCCTATATTTTACTAGGTCTAACTTTTCTAGTGTTTTCATCTCTCTTATAATTTGATCTTTTTTAAAGGAATCTATTATAATATTTCTTTTAGCATTTTCTATCTTTAAAGGAAATTTTTTTTGTATGGTGTTAAAAAATAAAAAGTTTTTTGACGCAGAAAACTCTTTAATATCTCGTATTTCATATTGCTCAAGAGGGTAATCTATGTATTGTCCATTGTTAGGAATTACTCCTGGTATATTAATAATTGTATAAATTCCTTGTTCTACTTTCCAAAAAATAAGAAAGAAACTAATAAAAACAAGCAGCATATTAATAGAAAAAAAACCAACAATAAGCCTCCATAGCACTCCAGCATTTAACTTTAGCACAAGGGAAGAACTCATTTTGGATTTTATTTTACTTGGACTTACTTCTTTATAATCACTCATCTTTTATCACATACCCCACTCCGCGAACAGTATGAATTAGTTTTAGCCCAAATGCTTCCTCTATTTTTACACGTAAATATCTTACATACACATCTACTGCATTTGTTTCTCCTGTAAAATCATAGCCCCAAATATTTTGAAGTAAAGTATCACGGCTTACAACGATATTCTTATTTTCTAACAAGTACTGTAGTAAATCAAATTCTCGTTTTGTTAAGTCTACTAGTTTTTTATTTACTTTAACTTCCCTTTTATCTGGGTCAAGACTTAAGGGGCCAGCTTGTATTTCCGAAGATGATTGCATATGGCTACTAGTGGGTTTCTCCCTTAGGACTGCCCTTATCCTTGCCAATAATTCTTCAATAGCAAATGGCTTTGTCATATAGTCATTTGCCCCTCCATCAAGGCCTGAAACTTTATCTACAACTGCATCCCTAGCAGTTAGCAGAATAATAGGAATCTGCGAAACCCTGCGAATTCTTCTAAGAACCTCTATGCCATTTAAACCAGGAAGCATAATATCAAGCAAAATCAAATCAAAGGATTGGGTTAAAGCAAGCTCTAACCCATCCCTTCCATTGTAAGCCTTCTCTATTTCATAGCCTTCATATTTAAGTTCTAGCTCTATAAAGCGAACTATCTTTTCCTCATCTTCAATTATGAGAATCTTCTCCATTAGGCTTCTCACCCTTCATTTCTTTTTTTAAATTCTCTGCTGCATCAGCTACGGAATCCATGGCACGGTTGACATTTTCTTTCCCCAATTCAGGCCCAATAAACATATATTTATAATCAAAGAATAACCCTACAACGATTAGAGGAACCGTAATCCAAAAGGTAAACATTAAAAGTAGTACAAGTACAGTAACTGGAATAGTTATGACTTTATTTTCCCCTTTTATAACCTCAAAGTGATTTCTATTGCCTTTGTTAATGATTCCACCAGACCATCTTAAAAACCTACCCACTAATTCAGAAAAGGATGCACCAGTTTTCTCATTAGATTCAGCTTTGCCTTCCTTTTCTTGAAAATGGTTCTTACCACTTTCCTGTTCATTCATGGAGTTATGATACCCACCATTTTCAGGCTCCTCAATAAGTTTTTGTTTTTCAAGAATGATGATTGCTTCTAATATGTCCCCCTTTGCCTCTTCCAAAGCTTTTTTTGCCTCATCATAGGTAATGTTCCCATACTGCCGTAATTTTTCTACTTGTTCTAAAGTAACCATATTTAAAACCTCCTCTTATTTAATATGGCTTTATTATAGCAACCCAATATTCAAGTATCCTTTATGGTAGATTAAAATCTCATTAGAATACCATTATATTCTATATAGGAGTATATTTCAAAACTATCTAAAACATTAATTGATTTCAATAAATAATATGTTGACAAATGTATATAATAACAATATAATATCAAATAGCAACTGGTTGAACCACTGAACCACTTTATTTGCACAAAGGCTACAAGTAAGATAACTACTATAAAAAACAGGAGGTAAAAATGACAAGCAATGAAGACCTATTAGCACTAGCTCATATTGGAGAAACACCGGAAAAATATATGAATTCTGTTACCCCACCAGTATTTATGAATTCCCTACATGTTTTTGATTCCGTAAAAGATTATTTCTCCGTGGATATTTTTGAAGATGAATTTTATTATGGAAGGGCATCTAATCCGACTGTAGCCATTCTAGAGAAAAAACTTGCAGCTTTAGAACGCGGATCAAGGGCTGTTGTATTTTCAGCAGGCATGGCAGCATGTTCAGCAGCAATTTTAGCTGTTTGCAAAACAGGAAGCCATATCATTTGTGTTCGTGAGTGCTACGGCCCCGTAGAACATCTTCTTAATGATTTTTTGACTGATAAAATGAACATTTCTGTTACGTATGTAGAGGGAAAAGAGTTAAAAGAATTTGAAGACGCAATTCGCCCAGAAACAGATTTAATCATCTTAGAGAGCCCCACAACACTCGTATTTTCTGTGGTAGATTTAGAAGGCCTTGCAAAATTAGCAAAAAAACATGGTATTAAAACTTATATTGATAATACCTATTGTACACCAATCTTTCAAAAACCATTAGATATGGGGATTGATATTGTTATGCATACCTTAACAAAATATATAGGTGGCCATAGTGATTTAATCGGTGGTGTATTAGTTTCAAAAGATGAAGAATTCATGCGCAAAATCATGATACAAAGAGATTGGTTCGGTAGTGTTTTAGGACCTATGGAAGCTTGGTTAGCTATCCGGGGGCTTCGTACGTTAGATGTTCGTATGGAACGTCATCATAAAACCACACTAGAAGTTGCCAATTTTTTGGAAAACCATCAACAAATTGCTCGTGTTTATTATACAGGGCTTGAGTCTCATCCCCAGTATGAGCTAGCACGAAAACAGCAATCAGGAGAAAATGGTCTCTTAAGTATAGAGCTTAAAGGATCTTTAGAAGATGTTGAACTATTTGTTAACAGTTTAAAGATTTTTGCAATTGGATGTTCATGGGGAGGATACGAAAGTCTTGTTATTCCTTATACTTATAACTGGACTGATGAACAATTAGCCCAGCATAATTTTACCAATCGAAATATCATTAGATTACATTGTGGTCTAGAAGGAACTGAAAATTTAATCGGGGACTTAAAGCAAGCTTTCAATCAAATAAAATAATTCATACTAATGAGGTGTAAAATGGAGAATAATAAAATGTCAACTAAAGCAAGAAAACCTGGTTTGATGATCGCATTACTGCCTTTGATTTTTATGTTTATCGTTCTATTTACTGGATTAATTATTTATGATATTGATATTAAAATATTATTGTTAATTTGTGCTGGCTTTACAAGTTTTATTTGCCTATATCTTGGACATTCATGGCAAGATATAGAAAGTGAAATAGTTGCTAAACTAGCAAAGGCATTTCCAGCAATTATGATTTTAATTACTGTTGGGTTAATGATTGGGGCATGGATTGTTAGCGGAACCATACCATATCTCGTATATATTGGATTAAAAATTATTAATCCTAAATTTATTGTTGTTACATCCTTTTTAGTTACGGTGATTCTCTCTGTTAGTACAGGTACTTCATGGGGATCAGCCGGAACTGTTGGGGCTGCACTGATGGGTGTTGCTGCAGGGATGGGAGCACCACTTCCAGCTGTAGCTGGGGCAATTGTTGCAGGATCTTATTTTGGTGATAAGATGTCACCTCTTTCTGATAGTACCAATATGTCTGCCATTGCAACAAACACAAATTTGTATGAGCACATTGGACATATGCTTTATACTACAATCCCAGGTTTTATTATAAGTTGTATTGTTTATATTATTGCAGGTACAAGGTTTGCTAGTAGTGGAAATATTGAGCAAGTAGATTCAATTATCAATGCACTTTCACAATTATTTAATATCTCTGGACCTATTGGTTTACTACTATTGGTCCCAGTATTAATTGTACTCATCGGATCATTATGGAAAAAGCCAACGATTCCAGTTATGATGATCTCATCAGCTACTGCAATCATCCTTGCTATAATGGTTCAAGGATTTACATTTTCAACTAGCGCAGTCAGTATGGTAAGCGGCTTTAGGATGGATATGTTTGTAAACCCAACGATAGATTTAAATAATATTGTGCCCCAAGTACCAAGTCTTTTACAGCGCGGTGGCATGTTATCTATGATGAATTCAGCACTAATGGCTTTTTGTGCATTTGGTTTTATTGGTGCTTTAACAATTAGTGGAAGCCTAGATTGCATTTTAGAACGTATCATGAAACATGTTCATGGTACTGGCCAGTTAATTGCCATTACTACAGCTTTAGGTGTGATTGTTATTACTGTCATCGGGGAAGCATCTGTCAGCTTTTTATTAATTGGTGGATTATTTAGGGCAGAATACATCAAACACGGATTAGAAAGTAAAAATCTTTCTCGTACTTTAGAGGATAGTATTACCGTCATTGAACCTTTAGTTCCTTGGTCACTGGCTGGTGTATTTATGGCTTCTACATTAGGAGTTTCTACAATCGAATATGCGCCTTGGGCAGTTCTTTGCTATACTGGTGTTATCTTTGCAATTATATGGGGATTCACTGGATTCGGAGTTGCCAAGATTGATAAAGATAGTGACAGTTATCCAGAATACCTTGAGTTAAATAAGTAACATAAGCACAAAAAAGTCTTTACACATTTCTAATAATGAAATGTGTAAAGACTTTTTTTATGAAGTACTTATTTTAATAAATTGAATCCAAAATCATTAATAATTTCAATGGCTCGAAATGCAGCTTCCTTGTCCTTTTTATCAATTGCCATAGCTAAATCAAGATGATTATTAATCGTATCAAGCCAGATTGTATCATTCCCCCCATTAGAACTTTCACGCTGAATAAAACGATTATTTCTAATTTGATGAATAAGCTGCTCAATTGCCTTGTTATGTCCACATTGGTATAGTTTACTATGGAAACTGTGATCTAAGGTATGGCTATAAATATTTTGTTTGGCTAGCTTTGTCATTTCGTAAGCTATTGAAATCAATTCTTGTTTTTCCAAAGCAGAAGCTTTATTCATGGCATTTAATACAACTTGATAATCCAGCGTATTTTGTAACTCTTGAATTTCATCTATAGAACATCCAGTGAGCCTAAAAGATAAAACACCCTCATCCCCATATTGGTCCTTTATAAATGCTCCACTGCCAGTTTTAACGTAGATTACGCCCCTATCTTCTAGGATACGTAAGGCTTCTCGAACGGAATGACGACTAGTTTGCAGCATAGCAGCCATATCTCTTTCGGAAGGCAGCTTATCTTCTGGTCCTAACCCATTCTTTCGTATATAGTTATAGATTGAATCCGAAATCTTAAGGTGCAGTGATTTCTTTTCAATTGGTTGTAATTTTAAATTTGAATCTGACATTTTCTCCCCCATCTATCTTATGATTTATATTATATGCTATTATTTTGTTTGCTATATGTTTTTATAATACCATAAAATAGCCTTGGTTGGCAAAACTGTAAACTGACTTGAAAGTCCCGATACTTAAAAGCTCCTAGAATTTCCCTGAGCTACTAGAATAACCATCACTATCCGTATTTTATTGCTTATTTAAATGAGCAGTTTAACTCCTCATTTCTAGCAACTTAGTTTTCAATTCACTCTCTATTTTATTTAGCTCAATTTCTACTTCTTTCCTCTTTTGATGACCTTCTGTTTGAATACGTATCACTTCATCAAGGGTAGATATTAATGATTCATTGGTAATGCGGAGTGTCTCAATATCGACAATTCCACGTTCTGATTCTTTGGCTGTTTCAATTGTTGCCATTTTAAGAGTTTCAGCATTTTTTCTAAGTAATTTATTCGTCATATCCGTTACTTCTCTTTGGGCTTTTACAGCTTGACTTGAGTGGGTAACTCCTAAGGCCAAAACCATCTGACTTTTCCATAGCGGAATTGTATTTACAATTGTAGATTGAATTTTTTCAGCCATTATGGTATCACTGCCTTGAACCAAACGAATCTGTGGTGCCATTTGGATTGATATCATTCTCGTTAGTTCTAAATCATGAATCTTTTTCTCAAAACGGTTACAAATAGCATTTAGATCATTAAAAGCTTGTGCATCCTCTGGCAAACCACTTTCAGCAGATTTCTTTAGCAGTGCAGGTAGTTCCTCAGACTGAACCTTAGCTAACTTTTTTTTACCTGCTAAGATATACATGGAAAGCTCCTTAAAATATGTCTTATTTAGTTGATACATTTTATCTAGCATTGCTATATCTTTTAGTAAGCGTATCTGGTTATTTTCTAAGGCTTCACAAATTTTATTAATATTAACTTCTGCCTTATCATATTTTGCCTTCATTGGTGTAAGCTTATTGGAAGTCTTTTTAAAAAAGCCTAGAAACCCTTTTTCATCTTCCTCTACATCAAAGCTTTTAAGCTCTACTACCACGCCAGAAAGCATCTGGCCAATTTCACCTAGGTCTTTCGTTTTTACATTGTTTAAGGCAGTCTCAGAAAAATCTGCTATTTTCTTTTGGGCCCCTACTCCATACTGCAAAATCTCATTGGATTTATTTAAATCAATCTGACTTACAAAATCATCTACAATCTTTTTTTCTTCAGGTGAAAGTGTCCCTTCATCAAATATAGGGTTTTCAATCCTAGTATCATCCTTATAAGAATCAATCGTTAGTGTTGGTACTCCATTATTCATTCTTTATCCTCCTTGATTTCATTTTTAACCCTCATGTTGGAATCTGTTAATCCTTCTTGTGCTAACATGGTTTCTAGTACCGATATATCTGTTGATATATCCATAGCTATATCTTGAAACAGATCGTCTAATAAATTTTCAAATGCAAGATTAATAGTATCCATTGTTCCTTCTATTTCTTGTTTTGCACTTGTAATATTTACGCCTTGAATCGCCTGATCATCCAGTTTTCTATAAGCATCTACGAGCTTTAATGTAGTTGGTAAAAAATACTCCGTAAACCTTTTTATTTCCGTAAACTTTTCGGGATGTATTTCTACATAATCAAAGATTTTCCCTGTTATTTCTTCTAATCTATCCAGCTTAAGCGAGATTTCCTCCCCTGGGATTGCAAAATTTGCTGTTCTAATATTTGATACAAATTTTCTCCCTTCATCCAAAGATTTTCTCATTTCTGGGCTTAGTCCATGATTTTTATTTGGCTTTTTTTCAAAATGCTTGTTTTCAATCCGCTTCTTTGCCTCAAGTGATTGCATTTCAAGGTATTGCTTATAACATTCGTTTGTCAATATGAATGTAGTCTTTTGATGATCAATATGCCCTTGTGGAAACATTCCACTTGCAATCATTTTACGTAAATCTTTTTCTATATATTTATTACTGAATCCTGTTCTAGAAGACATGTCATTAATTAAGCAATAGCTTCGATCCCCTAGACATAATATATACTGTTGAAATCTTTTTAATCTGCTGCGAATATGACTTCCCTTTATATTCAGCATGAGGCTTATAGTAAAAAGGGGTAAGAGACCTATAGCAATAATATAAAACAATTTCCCCAAAAAGATTCCTAGTAAGGTTAATACAAAGACTGCTATTCCAAATGTAACACTTCCCATGGTTCCAAATACCGTAAGTAACACACCTGAAACTTGTCCAGTGGGGACAGTGTACTTGGTTGGCTTTCTAGATAACGTATTAAAAACCTGATTGTTTAATGTGTTTTTACCCTGATTATTCATATTCACCTCCCGTTAATTCTCCCGTACTGTAAAAATATACTAATTCTATTTTACCCTTATTCAAATCACTTTTCAACCACAATATAAAAGGGACCTTCGGGCAGTCTAAAAGTTCAGGATCAACTTTAACCTGGCCAAAGGTCCTATGAAAACAATCTTATTCTATATCCATGAATAGCATCGTACTAAACTTATTTTCATCATATTTAAACTCCATAGTTCCATTATATTTTTCTACTACTGTCTTTACACTTTCTAATCCTAAACCATGATTTTCTTTATCACAATGCGAACTAATCATGGCACCGTCTTTTTTAATAATAACTCCATTAAAGGAGTTCTCTATGTTTAAAATAAATCTTCCTTGTTTATATTCCATTTCTATATCTATATATCTATTGTTTGCTAGCTTTGTCACTGCATTTAAAGCATTGTCTAATAGATTTCCTAAAATAACTGTAATATCAAACGAAGCAATTTTCATTTTTTTAGGGATATTAAAGTTTGTGGTTACTGCAATCTCTTGCCTTGTTGCTTCTTGCAATTTAAAATTAATAATACTATCTATGACAATATTCCCTGTACATGCTACCCCTTCCTCACTATTAATCACTTTAATCACCTTGG
>DUUM01000082.1 GCA_012841565.1 Candidatus Epulonipiscium sp.
GACCGGAGACAATTTAGGACAAAAGATATTTTATAGAAAAATTCACACAAGGTGTAGGGGGTGTAGGGGGTGGCTGGAAAACGCAGTATTAAAAAAGATTTAATAACACAGTTTAAAAAAAAGAAAGTTTCAGGGGATCATCATCTGGATCTCATAAATGACTATATGGCAATGTGGGATATAAAAAATGAATTAATTAAAGATATAAAAGACAAAGGAGTATCAGTAAAATATCAAAATGGAGAAAACCAATGGGGCCACAAAAAAAATGATTCTGTAGGAGAGTTAAATAGGATAAACGCACAGATGTTAAAAATCCTAGATTTTCTAGGTTTAAAAGCTAGTGATACAGAAGAAGAAGAACCAGGTAAAAGCTTGGAAATGTAATTCAGGTACCTATTTGGGAGGTGGTGAAAGTGTAAGTGAAACACAGAAAAAAAGATTACCATCCATATATAGATTCTTACATGGATGAAATAAGAAGTGGAAACATCTCATCATCAAAAGAACTTAAGCAAGCCATGGATCTAATAGAATACAAGTTGGATAATGATGATGTATTTATAGATAATGAAAAAATAAGCAATGCCATAGAGTTAACAGAACGATACTTTGAAATAAAGTTAATCGACTGGGAGCTCTTTTTGTTTGCTTTAATTCATTGTTATTATGAATCAAAAGATATGGTTGTATTTGATGAATATCTAATAGTAATGGGAAGAGGAAACGGTAAAAATGGTTTTATTTCGCCCGTAGGATGGTATTTAACGACACATTATCATGGTATTAAAGGTTATAACGTTGATATTGTAGCTAATAGTGAGGATCAAGCTAAAACTTCCTTTGATGATATATATGGAATGCTAGAAAACACATGGGAAAAATCTAAAAAGTTCTTCCGTAAGACCAAACAAATTATAACAAATCTCATAACAAATTCTTATATAAAATACAATACTTCGAATGCTAAAACTAAAGATGGGAAAAGGTCCGCATGTTTAATATTTGACGAAATACATGAATACGAAAACTATGACACCATAAAAGTTTTTACAAGTGGTTTCGGAAAACGGAAACATTCAAGAGTATTCTACATAACCACAAATGGTTATGTCAGAGGTGGGGTTCTTGATGATCAGTTAGATTTGGCAAAAAGGGTACTGAGTGGTGAGATAACAGACTTAGGCCTATTGCCTTTAATATATAAGATAGACGAAGAAGAAGAGGCCATGGATCCCGATATGTGGATAAAGGCTAATCCGTCTTTACCATATTTCCCAGAGTTACAAAAGGAAATGGATAAAGATGCGGTAAAAATGAAGTATCAACCGCATATAGCAATAGACTTCCTCACAAAAAGAATGAACTTTCCAACAGAAGATGCTTACACTGCAGCAGTGCCATGGGAGAAGATATTAAAGACAGATAAACCTATACCGTACAAAGAATTAAAAGGAATGGCCTGTATAGGAGCAGTAGACTATGCGCAAATAACAGACTTTGCAAGTGTGGGCTTACTATTCAAGCATAATGGTGTGCGGTACTGGATGGAACATACTTTTGTTTGTCATAAGGCTTTAAAGATAGAGAGTAGGCAAATCAAGTTTCCGGTTAGAGAAATAGCAGACAAAGGTTTAATAACAATAGTACAGGAAGATTTTATAAGCCCAGAGTATATAACACAGTGGTTCTTAGAAAAGGCCAAAGAATATCACATCTTAGATATAGTGGCTGATGATTTTAGAGTTAGTGTCCTAGAAGAAGATTTTAAGAAAAAGGGGCTCCCACTACATAAGACTAGAAGTGGGCCTATAACCCATGGGAAATTAGCGCCAATGATTGAAGTTATGTTTGCAGATGAAAAGGTAGCTTTTGGAGATAACCCTACTATGCGTTGGTACATCAACAACACCTACCAGCAATTAGATGCCAAAGGAAACGTAACGTATTTGAAAATAGAACCAAAAACAAGAAAAACTGATGGGTTTTTTGCATTAATACATGCTTTAACAAAAGATGGAGAATTGAAAGAGCAAAATACAGTATTTAGAAAATTAACAGTTAGAACATATTGAGAGGCGGTGAGAAATGGGAATCACAGATTGGTTTAGAAACATGTTTAATAAAAACGGAAAACTTAGCTTAAACGCCATCATAGGGGATGTAGCTGGCAGTACGTTTTACAAAGAGTTAGCCTTACAATCAAGTATAAACTTAATAGCTAATACTATTGCCAAAAGTGAATTCGTAACATATGAAAAAGGCAAGAAAGTACAAAAGACTAATCATTACATCCTGAACGTAGAACCTAATAAAAACATATCCTCAAGCATATTTTGGAGAGAAGTTATAAATAAATTGATCTATGAAAGCGAGTGTTTAGTTATCATGCAAGACGGTATGCTATATGTAGCAGATAGCTTTAACAGAAAAGAATTTGCTTTCAAGGAAAACATATATACAGATATTACAGTATCTAATTATGCATTAAAAGATGTATTAAGAGAATCAGAAGTAATGTATTTCAAATGGTATGGGGAAGAAACAAAAACTGTTATTAGTGGCTTGAACGATGATTATTCTAAATTAATAGAATTAAGTAGCAAAAGTTACAAGCGCAACAAAGGCAGGAAAGGAACACTTGAGATACCTACAAGTTATCCGCAAACAGACGAGGCTCAAGCTGATTTGCAAGAATTACTAGACAAAAGGTTCAAGACCTACTTTGAAGCAGAAGGGGATGCATTATTACCGCTAACTGATGGCTTGAAATATAATGAGCGCCAAGAAACCAAATCTACTAAAGATAATGATAGTAGCCGAGAGATAAGGGCATTTGCAGATGATATTTTTGATTTTGTAGCAATGGCAATTAGGATACCACCTCAACTCTTAAAAGGGGATATTGCGGATACGGGGAATGCGGTCAATGACTATCTTGCATTTTGCATAAACCCTTTGATGAAGTTTATCACGGATGAGATCAACAGAAAAATGTATAAACAGGTAAGTTACAACGAAAGAACTTATGTAAGATGTGATACTACTAACGTTAAAGTAGTAGATCTAAAAGATATTGCTAATGCTTTAGATGTTTTAACAAGAATAGGCGCCTATAGCATTGATGAAAGCTTAAAGGCCTTAGGTATGGAACCTTTAAATACTAGCTGGTCGCAAGCTAGGTTTATGACTAAAAATTACCAGCCTATTGAGGAAATGATGAAAGGAGGTGAATAAGTGAAAAAATATTATAGTTTGTATCAAAATGCAGAGAACAAAACAGCTGACATTTATATTTATGGCGATATCACATCATGGCCATGGTACGAAGATGAAGTATCCAGCTACACGTTGGCCAAAGAATTACAATCACTAGGAGAAGATATAGAAAACATCAATATCTACATTAATTCCTATGGTGGAGAAGTGAAAGAAGGCTTAGCGATATACAATGCACTAAAAAGGAGCAATGCTAAAATTACTACTTATGCAGATGGTTTTGCTTGCAGTATTGCCAGTGTTATTTTTAGCGCAGGTGATGAAAGAAAAATGAGCAACACATCCTTGCTAATGATTCATAATGCGTGGACTTACACATCAGGGAATGCTAGTGAACTTAAAAAACAAGCCGAAGATTTGGAGATAATCACACAAGCCAGTATAAACGCTTACATGAATAACGTTAACATCACGGAAGAAGAAGTAAAGGAAATGATGGATGATGAAACGTGGATAAGTGGAGAAGATGCCGTTAAGATGGGATTTGCTACTAAGTTAATAGAAGTAGATGAAAAAGAAGTGGCAACCCAAAGCATTAGAAATAGTTTATTTCAAAAAGTAACGAAAGAACCTGAGAAGTCAATTGTAACAAAGATGGACTTTAGTAAAGAAGATTTAGAAAATGTAATCCAGGAGCAAATTAAGCGATTAATAGATAAGTTGCCTAAGGAAAGCGAAAAACAACAAGACAATGATGCAAAAAACAAGCCATTATCCATGATGGCAGCTTTGTTAAATTATATGGAGGACAAATAATATGAATAAGAAAATTAACGAAAGAATAGGGTTGAACTTACAATTCTTCGGTATGAAGAACCCAGATCAAGCTGCAGAACAAAAAGCAGCAATTATGCAAAAATTAAACCAAGCTATGACAGATGGAGATGAAGAAGGGTTTGCACAAGCTTTTACAGATTTTACAGATCATATCCAACAATCTGTAATACAAGAAGCTAAAAATATTACCCAAAGTGTAGATACGAATGTTTTGGTAGGTAGGGGCGTTAGGCAATTAACATCAGATGAAAACAAGTATTACCAAAAAGTAATATCTGCAATGAAAAGTAACAACCCAAAGCAGGCATTAACTGATTTGAGTGTAGTTATGCCAAAAACTGTAATAGATGATGTATTTGAAGATTTAATTAATAAATATCCGCTATTAGATGCTGTTGATTTTCAAAACTCTGGCGCAGTAACAGAATGGCTACTTAATGAGAACACCACACAATTAGCTACATGGTCACCATTGTGCGCCGAAATTGTAAAAGAATTAACATCCGGATTTAAGAAAATTGATTTACAACAAAACAAACTATCGGCATTCTTGCCAGTTTGCAAAGCAATGCTAGACCTAGGGCCTGCATGGTTAGATAGATATGTTCGTATGGTTTTAACAGAATCCCTATACTTAGGATTAGAAGATGGTATCTTGAACGGTAAAGGGCAAACTGCAAACCTTCATGAGCCTATCGGAATGAGAAAGAACATGAAGGGATCAATAGACCCAGAAACAGGATATCCTGATAAGGATAGTGTAGAACTTACTTCTTTGGACCCAGTAGCTTACGGAAACTTACTAGCTACACTTTCTGAAACAGAAAACGGAAACAATAGAGTAATCGAAAGCGTTATCCTAGTAGTTAACCCTAAAGATTACTTAAAAAAAGTTATGCCAGCA
>DUUM01000083.1 GCA_012841565.1 Candidatus Epulonipiscium sp.
AGGATACCTGTACTACAGATATAAATACATATTAACTATTTAAATTTAGATAAAAAAGGAAGGGCCATAAGGACAGGGACTTTGGTTTTAATAAAACCTATTTATGATTAATATTTAAAAACGGTAGTGACATCAAATGTCACTACCGTTTTTAAATATTAAGTTTGGTGCTGAAGGTGGGAATCGAACCCGCATGGTATTATACCACGCGGGTTTGAGTCTTTGAAGTTACTTAGAAACCTTTAGACTGTAGTCGAACAGATTGGAATTGTGAAGCCGAAAAACACTGAATACAAATATTCTTTGAAAGTTCAAGTATAGGTATAAGATAATTAATATTGTCTAAATTTAAAATCCTATGGTAAAGTATGTCAAAAGATGCTAATATATAGAGATTGCCATTACATTAAAGGAGAGAAGAAAAATGAATACCGAAACAAGAAGAATTTTAACTCTGATACTAACTGTATTTATTATTGTTAGTGCATTTATTCCAGCATTGAGTTCTCTGTCCCAAATCAATAACTCAACCTCAGAGTATTCGGTAAATGATTCCGCCTCGAAATCCGCCTATTGTAAACACGCAACAGCAATCTCACTTTCAAGCACAATCAGCAAAGGAATACAATATTTCAACCAGGCCAGACGATACCCAGAACCAAGAGGAAATAAATATAGCACGTCTTGGTAATGGATATGTAAACGATATTTCTAGTTCAGGTTTGGATTATTAATGTTCATTTCCTTTATTGTTTCCATTGGTATATTTATTGCTTATTTCAGTACAAGTGTTACTATGTTTATGATAAATTCTAGAAATGGGTCCATTGGCTTCGATGTACATTTTGCTGGGCGTGCGATGGTTGAAAGCTTTGCGCAATGCATTCAAACCGTAAAAATACATATAAAAGTCAATCAAATATAATAAAAAATAAGGAGGATTTTGTTATGTTCTGTGAACAATGTGGAAATAAAACAAATGATGGTGCTGCTTTTTGCCAAATGTGTGGTACATCTTTATCCAATAATAACCCTGTGGCTGACACAAAAATAGATACAGATGCATCTTTGCCTGAGAGTGGAATATCACCAGCATACACCAATTGCTTCAATTCACCAAAGAAGAAAACACCGAATAAAAGCATCATTCTTGTATGTGTAGTTGGCATTATCGGTATAGCTGTTACTTTATTATTCATATTGGGAGGCAAGAGAGGTGGTCGCACGAACTATACGATGTGTGGAGCAAACAACTGTAGCAATCCTACTGTTGGCTCTTATAGCCGTTGTTCCACACATCTCTTTACTTGTAAAGTATGCAAGATAGAAATTGGCAGTCTTAGCTACGGCTATTGCAACGATCATTACCCACGGTAGCAACCAATATAAATATTAGTGTTAGTGTATGGAAAAGTATTGTAGAAATTAAAGCCGACAAAGCCGACCTAACATCAAGGACCGCGGGGACAGGAAGAGACCAGTGAAAAAGTAACTTATCTGTCATTCTGAGCCTAGCGAAGAATCTTTTAACACTTAGAAACACAAGATTCCTCATTACATTCGGAATGACAAAAGATGAAAATTGATTGTTTTTCACTGG
>DUUM01000084.1 GCA_012841565.1 Candidatus Epulonipiscium sp.
ATTCTTGTTACACCTAAGGCTAAAACAATGGCAACGATAGCAGGTAAACCTTCTGGAATAGCAGCTACTGCTAAGCTTATTGCCGTTAGGAACATTTCAAAGAGGTCTCTTTTTTGAAATAGGGCAATAATAAATATAAGTGCGCAAATACCAATGGCTAGAAATCCCAATACTTTTCCAAGTTCATCAAGCCTC
Source organism: Candidatus Epulonipiscium sp. (assembly GCA_012841565.1). The sequence goes on from DUUM01000084.1 coordinate 196, forward strand.
TTTTGAAGCGGCGTCATCTCATTGGTATCTTCATCTAGAATTTTCGCAATCTTACCTATTTCCGTTTCCATTGCTGTAGCAACTACAACACCTTCCCCCCTACCATAAGTCGCTAGGGTAGACATAAATGCCATATTGGATTTATCTCCAATAGGTGTCTTAGGGTCTTCATGTAGATTGTTAGCATTTTTTTCTGAAGGAACAGATTCACCAGTTAAGGCTGATTCTTCTATCTGAAGATTTGCACTTTCAATAAGCCTAATATCAGCAGGTATAAATCTTCCTGCCTCAAGAACAATAATATCCCCAGGTACTATTTCTTCTGAGCTAATTTCTTTTAATTCACCATCACGTCTCACCAGTGATTTTGGGGTAGTCATTTGCTGAAGTGCTTCAATGGCTTTCTCAGCCTTATACTCCTGGATAACACCTATAGCAGCGTTTAATATAATAACTAAAATAATAATTGTTGCATCTACATATTCACCTATGGCTAATGTAATAACTGCAGCACCCAGGAGAACATATATGAGCATGTCTTTCAGCTGGGCAAAAAACAAGGACAATAGACCTTTCTTTGGCTTCCCCTTGAGTTTATTTTCACCATAATTTTCAAGTCTACTCTTTACTTCTTCACCAGTAAGCCCGGTTGCAGGGTTTACACTTAGTTCTTGAAGAACTCTTTCTTGTGATTTTGAAAACCACATAGGCAATCACCTCTCCATTTCATTCATGTTTTAGATTAAAAATTTGTTGTTCTGTTGAATATCCGTAATTCCTCTTAAAAGATTTCGCCTTCAATAGCAAAGGGCGAGATTTTTAGCTAATGCATTATAAATGCACTAACTAAAAGTCTCGCCCTTTTATTATTAAAAGTAAATAGATCCAGAGTTTCCCCGTAATGTTGAATCTATTTTTTATGCTACTCCCCTTTAGTTTCCTATACGATTATATTATAATAGCATATCATATCCTTAAAAGCAATCATGAAAAAATAAAACCTTATTGTTTTGAATTAAACTGGTGATCCCTTGATATAGGATCCATATGGACCACTAGATTAACACCAAGTTCCTTTAAGACTCTTTTTTCCAAATCATCAATGACAGAATGGATATCTAGAATACTTATATCGTATGGAACTTCTGCGTGGATAGATGCGATTTTTCTTCCTGGACCATAATCATGAACAATTAAATCGTGGATACCTATTATATGCTTTCCTTCCAGAATCATTGAATTTATACTCTTAACCAATTCAGGATCTGGTGAAGAACCAAGTAATAAGTTTACAGTCTCTTTGGCAATGCTAAATCCTGTATATAAGATTAAGACGGATATTACAAGACCAGCAATCCCGTCCAAAGGAAAATCGAAAAATTGCCCTATTATTGTTGTGATAATAAGAGCGCTTGTAGCAAAAGCATCACTGAGGCTATCATAGGCTGTTGCCTTGCTGATACTTGAATTTACGGTTTTACTTATATAAGTATTATAAGAAAACATCCAAATCTTTACTAAAACTGAAAAAATCAAAATTGCCATTAACAGAGAATTAAACACCACTGTCTCAGGATTTAAAATTTTCCTAAAAGAACCCCTAAGCAGTTCTAGTCCAACTGAGAAAATTATAAATGATACGATTAAGGATGAAATATATTCAATTCTTCCATGGCCATATGGATGCTCATTATCAGGAGGGCGATTACTCATTTTTGTCCCTATTATAGCAATTAAAGA
>DUUM01000085.1 GCA_012841565.1 Candidatus Epulonipiscium sp.
CAAGATCCTATTAGGAAGCAAGCAATACCAACTTCTCAAGAGCTTAAAAAAACTAGTTGTGACTCGGAGGATCCATTACATGAAGAAGCAGATTCTCCTGTTCCCGGATTAACACACAGGTACCCGGATAGGGTTCTGCTTCTTGTTACAGATAGATGTGCCATGTATTGTAGGCATTGTACAAGAAGAAGGTTTGCTGGGAATGATGATCAATCCCTTCCAATAAAACAAATTGATAGGGCTATAAAATATATAGCAAAAACCCCGGAAATCAGGGATGTTCTTATTTCGGGAGGGGATGCATTATTAATTTCTGATGCGAAACTAGAAAACATTATCAAGAAGTTAAGGGCTATACCCCATGTAGAAATTATAAGAATAGGGAGCAGGGTTCCAGTTGTCATGCCTCAAAGAATAACTCCCCAGCTTGTGGAAATGCTGAAACGCTATCATCCAATATGGCTAAATACTCATTTTAATCATCCTAATGAAATAACAGCAGAGTCTAAAAGAGCATGCGAGCTACTGGCAAATGCAGGAATTCCATTAGGTAATCAGACGGTGCTTTTAAGAGGTGTTAATGATTGTATCCATGTCATGAGAAAGTTAATGCATGAACTGGTGAAAATTAGGGTTAGGCCCTATTATATATACCAGTGTGATTTATCTATGGGTATTGAGCACTTTAGGACCAAGGTTTCAAAAGGAATTGAAATTATAGAGGGGCTTAGAGGCCATACTTCCGGCTTTGCCGTACCAACCTTTGTAATAGATGCTCCAGGTGGGGGTGGGAAAATTCCTATTATGCCAAATTATGTGGTTTCCAGGGCAGAAAACAAAGTAGTTCTTAGAAACTTTGAAGGGGTAATTACCACATACAGTGAGCCGGAAAATTATATTTCAAAGTGCAATTGCCAAATATGCTCCAGTAAAAAGAAGGCTAAATTGATTGGTCTTTCAAGATTGTTTTATAATGAAACAGTATCCCTTGAACCAGCAGGTCTTAGGAGAAACATAAGAAATGATGCAAGAGCCAAATAAAAAAAGGGTCTGCCCCAAAACGGGGCGGGCCCTATTTAAAACTTATTTTCTCTACATACAATATTTCACAAGCCCCATCCCCCGTATCATCTCTTTTCCTACTTGTTGTCCATAGGGAAGCATTAGGAACCTTAAAATCTACATCTACTAAAAAGCCTTTTAGTGTAACCAAATGACCCTTTTTTAATTTTTTAATTTTCTTTAAAACCTTTTTATCTTTAGGAATAATATGAACGTTTGCAGAGTGCTTAGATATGTAATCTTGGCTAACAGGTGTGTCGGCTTTATACCTAAAATAATACCATCTACCAGATTGTGAGTAGGAGATAGTGTCATCTATTTCTTTTTTATTTAAATCACCCCATGCAAGGGCTAAGTCATATTTTGAAATTTGAGAAGAGAAATCTACATATTTCTTTTTAGACTTAACCACTCCTGTAAGCTCATATTCTGCCTGGGGAAAGAGCCCAACAACTCCTTTTGTCCCCTTATATACGATTTCTGGTGCATCTTCAATATTTGTTTGAATAGGTTCAGCAATGTCACCCTTATAGGTGGAGTGATTGAAAATAAATGCTTTGCCAAAAAAGAATAAAATAATAATCAAGATAAGGCTTAATAACTTTGTTTGTTTGCTCATAAGAGTTCCCCTTTTAAAATTGTATTTTAAACTTTGCGGCTAAATAATAGGAATCAAAATCTCCAGGATCCCTAAAGTCTAGGACGCTTTTTATAATACGATATTTGCCAGGCTTTAAATTCCCATAAAGCCATTCCCAGTCCACAGTGAATACGTTAATTTCGTTAGGAAGCATTTCGTAAGCAATATCATGAAATCCGTAATTTCCCTCGATGGTAATAGGCACTTGATACCATATCCCGTCTACCTCTTGTTCTAATATAAAATCATCACCATAGATAACAGTCTTTTTTGTTTTATTTTCAAATAATAGGCTTAAGCCCTTTGTTTGAATAGAGCCTGCTTTTACAGCCATGTTAACATCTTTTAAATCATTGATGTTTTCATGGGTGCTAGAAAGCAAATCACTTGTATCAATTGGCGAAGAGGGAAGAGTATCGCTGCCTGTGTCGTCAGTCTGAGCAGAATGATTTTCATAATGCCTTACAAGTTTTTGAAATTCACCTTGATTATTACCAATCTCTTGGGTGTGGCTTCCCATAACAGATAGGGTGATGTTATCAATCTCCTGGCGGCTCATAATATGGGCAGGCTGACTGTAGTTTTCCTCATCTTTTGGAGTATATTGTATTTCATCTAAATTACCGATTAATGAAAAAATTACGGCGCTTAAAAATTCGAATTTAGATCTTGGAAAACCAGACTCGTTATC
>DUUM01000086.1 GCA_012841565.1 Candidatus Epulonipiscium sp.
ACATGCCTATTTTTTTATTGTATAATGCTTTGTTTTTTCATAGTTTCATTACAACAAAGTTGTTATAACCATCTTCAATTACAATGGCTGGCTTGGTATAGTTACCCCATGCAATGTGTGGGTAGTTATAATCATTGTTAATGATAAAGTGTATAGGCTCTTTATTGGCTTCTGTAAGAATCCTAAGATAGTCTATCACAATATAAGAATCCCCAGCATCTTCTACCTTTGTTCCAGTTACCTCTATACGGATGGTGTGTGTTTTGTTTTCTAATCCAGTAATAGAATATAGGGGGTAGCCATATTTCTTATCATATCCTGCCGCTGACCCTGGGAAATCCACACCATTTACTCTTTGGTCAATATTGGCATCCATTAATTTCCCATCAATGTAGACTTTTGCAATGCCATAAATCGTATCAACTGGGCCATACCATACCACACCAGTTCCCGTAAAGGTGCACTCTGCATAAGCTCCTGCTTCTTTACTCCACATCTCTGCACCAAAAAGACTTCCACTATAATCTTCCATTGGATACCACTTTCCTGCATACTGAATCCTCGAATCCCGGTCTGTGATGACATCTTCCATAGGCTCTGCAACTTCTAGGCGCAGGGAGTGACTTCCATCTGATAATGCCTGTATGCCAATGCCCGACTCCTCGTTAGAAAGCTTTGCCTCATAAATATTTTCTTTTAAACTTCTAAAATCATTGGTCCCTTTATAATCCACATCGTATATACCATTTAAGATATAACTTTTCATTTCTTCCGCCCAGGAAATAGTTGGTTCCTTAGCAAAAACACTGCCAGCACTTGTTCTTTTGGCACTTCCTTGGCATCTAGCAATATGATCTGCTGGATAGATACTCCACAACCCTTTTCGGTTCCACGTTAACGTGTCTAAACTTGGGTCTGCAACATAATAAACACCTAGCTCATCTAACCCTCCACAATCTACACCAACCCTTAACTTAACCTTTTTAGGTAATTTTGCATACAAATGGTTGATGGTATATTGTGTCTTTATACTGGCATCTGATTGAATTCTTATGTTAAAGGTAACATCCATTTGATTTCCATAGGCACCTTGTGTTATGAGCGTAATCCCCTCTTTATCTTTTCTTACTTTAAAATCATTCTTCTCCCACTTACCCAGCTTGATATAGGGCACATTCATATATGGTCCATCTATTAAAACAGATTGCCCTTTGGATATTGCTTTGGTTAACAACCCTGTATTTTTTGAAAATTCAATATGAAATTCCTTTGCCTTAATAATCACCCGTTCTTCTTTTTCGAAGTAAGATAGAGGGGTGCTTTCTACCAGATGCTGGACTGTACTTAAATCAATCTCTTCCTTATTAGAAACAACTGGCAATAGGTATTCATCTACTTTATTTCTAAATGCATCCATAAATGTTAGCTCTATCTTGCATCCTTTTACACTAGCATCGATAGGGAGGCTAAAATAAATGATTCCCTTTTCTCTGGGTTTAATCTGTCCCCCGTAAAAGCTTCCTGACAACTCCCCATATTTCCACTCAATCATTACCTCACTCAGGTTTGTATGGCAAAAACGGTTTTCTATCTCTAGGCTAGCTGTATGGTCTTTCCCTAAGACTACTTCCCCTTTTGGCAAGACAATAGGAGAATAAGCTTTCCTGGTCATATAATGTTCTGGCTTCTTCCTTCTCCATATATCAATAATTCCCCATTCAAGAGAGGTCTTCCCACCACAAAAAATATCTGTTTCATCAATACCAGCCCAAATAGCTCCGCCTAGGGCTCCTTTGGTATTCCATATCTTGTCCCAGAATTTCTTTATGCTTTCTCCCCAGAAGTTCCGTACATTAGGATCCCTTCTATGCTCTGTGCGATTGTAGCAAGGGATATGAGCGTATTCATCATGTATAACTGGCATATCATAGCCTGGCGAATACCCAACGCTAACATTATCACATTTCTTAGATAAATCTTCTTCTAAGTTTGAATAATGCACACTCCAAATA
>DUUM01000008.1 GCA_012841565.1 Candidatus Epulonipiscium sp.
GCCTCGTATTTTACGACATACTCTTTTTTTGCTTGATCGAGGTCTTTTCTGGCTTCCTGGACATTTTCAGCAGCCTTATTGGCTTCTTTTTCTTTCTTTTGGGCAGAAGATGTACATCCACTGAGTGCAATAGCACTTATTGCAAAAGAAGCTAAGCCAATAGTAAAGCGGTTTTCTTAATTTTCGTCTTCATACATTAAATATTTTAGTAGTTGTGAAACATTTTCACACTGCAAAGGTCAGCTGAAATGTATTGATATACATTACATAATTAACAGCAATAGTTACATGATTCACACTTTTCCCGGAGTGATTCTACCGACTTTTATAGAGGCGAGAGTATTGTTTTATAATCAGCAGTTACTTTGTTTATTTATAAGATATAAGAAGGGTACAAACACTTTTAGTGGTAGGTTTTTAACTATATTCTTGAATACATACAATCTCATTCGAGATTGTTCTGAAGAATAAGCAAGCAGGTCCTCTATAATGTGCATCTCTGCTTATAAGCTTATCATAGGTTTTCCAGATTCCCTTTATGTTTCTGCTTTAGTTGCTTATAAAAGGAGGGGGTAAGACCTGTGATTTTCTTAAATTGATTTGATAAATGCGCCACACTGCTGTAGTGCAACTTGTAAGATATTTCAGTGAGATTGAGCTCGTCATATATAAGGAGATCCTTCACCTTTTCAATTTTGTTGAGAATAATGAATTGCTGTATGGTAATACCCTTAACTTCCGAAAATATATTGGCTAAGTAGGTATAATCGTAATCTAATTTATTGCTGATAAAATCAGAGTAATTCTCTTTTGGTAATTCATCAGAGTAATGAATCATTTCTGTGATTGCGTTTTTTATTCTTTCAATAAGTATGGATTTTTTATCGTCCATTAGTTCCAAACCGGAATCCAATAAATTTTCTTTTAAAAGACCTCGAAGGTTTTCCGGCAAGTCACCTAAGATTTCTACCATTCCAAGATCAATTACCACATATTTAAGCCCCAACTTTCTCAGTTCTTCCTGCACAACCATTTTGCACCGCAGGCTCACCATGTTTTTTATATAAAGTTTCATTGGCTTTGAATAGTAACAGAAATTTTTAGGGGTTAAGTGTTATTATAATCCTCGCTGTTTGAAGGTTTTTACAGCCGTAATACTAATGGATAAACGTATAAAAATCAACTCATAGTCAAACTAATAAATGTTTAAAAAAACTTTTAGTCTGTTTTTTATACGTGCTTTAACGCTATTGCTTTGCGATAGACCTATGTTCAAAGTTAATAATATTCAATGACTTATAACTGTTTTATTCTTTTTTTAAATGATGGTGTTTTGGAAAAAAATAAACCCCTTTGTTTTATAGGTTGAACGACAAAAAAACCCAACATTTTTCAATGTGTGAATGATGTAAGTTTTACTTAAAATTATGTAATGCTTTTACATCAAGCAATTGCGATATTGGTATTGCAGAAATTTATTTGCGATTGTACCGCCAGTTACGGGAAATTTACAAATTGAAATTATGAAAAAGAATCAAATAAAAAGGATAAAGCGAAATGCATTTTTACTGTTTTTAACGGTAATGATGACAATACTATTAACATCATGTTCTCAAAAGATTACCTTCTTAAATTCATCTGTTGTGCCTGGCGCAGAAGGTTATGTTAAAGTGAAAAAGGACAATAATAAGAATTATATAATTGAAGTTGAAGTAACTGATTTAGCGGAAGTTGGAAAGGTTCACGCAACAAATAATAGTTATGTACTATGGATGGAAACCGATCAAGGAAACGCTGAAAACCTAGGTCAGTTAAAAAGTTCGACCAGTTTCTTCTCAAAACGTCATAGTGCATCTTTAGAAACGGCATCTTCTTATAAACCAATCAAGTTTTTTATTACAACGGAAGAGGGTATAAATGTTCAATATCCAGGAGACCAGATTGTATTAACTACAGAGAAATTTAATGGGAAATAATTATATAGATTTTTTGAAAGAGGGATATGACATTTCGTTTATCTGCAAACAGTAAAGCAAAAACAGAGTAGCGGATTGCTCCTTTTATTGATCTGTTGTTAGTCCTTATCTAATAAGTTCGGACTAAAATCCAGACAAAATAAATTTTCTCAATGTGTGAAAGGTGTAACTCTTTGCAAGAATTGTGTAATAGATTTTATTACATAAATCCTGACCTTCGTGTTGTAAATTTTAGTAATAATTAAAACTTAATGGTATGCCTATCTTAACTATTGTCATTGTTATTTTAGTTGTTGGGGTAATTCTTTGGCTGGTAAACAGCTATATTCCCATGCAACGCACGATTAAAAGCATTCTAAATGCAGTTGTTGTAATTATTCTTGTGATTTGGCTCCTAAAAGTATTTGGCGTTTTGGACAGCTTACAGAATGTTACAGTTTAATTCTTTTAAAAAGTATACAATCATTAAAAACATTATGTCATGGGAAATTTACTTTATATCATCGCGGTAATCCTTATTATAGGGTGGGCAATTGGATTCATTGGCTACGGAGCAACAGGGATTTGTATTAGCCTTTAAAAACCGAGCACTTTTTTAGTTTATTTTCTATTTTTGTGTCGGACAAACTGGTCCGACGGTGATTTGTTATACCGAAGGATTTACGAAAGGGGTATTTCCGCAAGGTTTGCCC
>DUUM01000087.1 GCA_012841565.1 Candidatus Epulonipiscium sp.
TCTAAATTAGCATATACTGGGTCATGCCCACCGTGAGCTGTTTCCCATTCACCTTCAACTAAATCATCAACGCCTTCAATATCGTATTTACCATATTTTTGTGCTGAGGATGATTCAATATGATCTGGGTTACCATGTGGAACAATACCCCCAGATGTTACTATGGCTATAGTAGCCTTTGTTATATCAACTATTGGTGGATTTGGATCTACTCTATCAAAGTTTGGCATTGGGAATTCAGTTACAAATTCTTCACCAGCAAGTTTCTTAATAAGCATGTCAACTGCTCTTTCGGATCCCCTTTTATCAGTAAAAAAATTCTTTCTGATTCCTCTTGGTAAGTAATGCTCTTCTTCTGGAGAACCGATCTCTTCACCTTTAACTATTTTAAGTGCTAAAGGTACTAGTTTTTTAACTGCATCTCTCATACCTGCAGCTGAGTTTCTAGTAGAGACAATATAAACTGCCTTTTTAAACATATCTGCACCTGGATTTTCAATATACATACCAGTTATAGCAGGGATTCCCAATTTGTTTTGGACCGCTTCTGTCACTGCACCTGCAGCAACACCATATCTTCCTGCATTAAACGCTGGTCCAGCAATTACTAAATCAGGATTATATTGTTTAATAAGTTCAAGAACTTCTTTTTCTGCAACTTCCAAGTTTTCACCAAAATAGCTATCACCACAGATTACTGTAGCCACTATTTCAGCCTCATCCTTGAAGCCAGCTTTAAGCGCTAAACCAGGCCCCATTGCTCCTTCTCTAACTTCCGGTTTATGGTCAGCCATTTCTTCTCCACCAATTCCTGCAAAGAATTGATTTATATAATGTACTATTTTAATTTTCCCCATTTGGTCCCCTCCTCTCATTTACTTCGACTCGAGATTTATGCTTTATTAAAATGTAGTAAATTCATCTCTCATAGCTTTTACTTCTTCAACTATATCATCTACATCAAGAACCATTTCCATCATACCAATTTGCTCATCATATACATCTGCATCAACTGAATCTTTGAATTCTTGTTCTACTGGATGATAAACTTTAAGTCCCAACGGAACTCCTGCTAATGGACCTGCAAATGTAGGGTCTCCTGCTGTAACTGTTTCAGCTGCTAATCCTGCTGATTCAGCTTCGCCGCCACCGATTAATACTAGCATGTTTTCTGCTCCATATTTATCAGATAAATCTTTAACCCTCTTTTGATTTTCTAAGTCCATTGCGCCTGCAGCCGTTCAGACAAAACATTCCGTTGCTGAAAATACTACTTCTGCAGGAGTGGTTTTAATACATTCTTCCATAGCTGGTCCTGGTATACCATCTCTATCGCCAATAATGATAACTTTTGTGTTTTCATTGAAAATTGACATTTATCCACTTCCTTTCATTTGTTTTTCTATTGTTACAATTAAATGTTTTTGATATTAATAACCTTTTACTGACATTTTGTTGAAACCTACTTCATTTGTAGCACCTGTTATTGCTTGGATTTCCACAGTGATTGTACCATCATCTGCTAAACTTCCATCAAATCCACCAGCTATAATGTCTACATAATCTAAAGTTCCAATTACTCTATCCATCTTTGGTAAAACAATGATTTCGTTTGCATTTCCACCTGTAACTACTGCATCAGCTGAAGCATCAGCATCTGCTAGGGATTGACTTGCACCGTCTCTCCCTGCATATTCGTCAGTAATTATTACAGTTTTAATACCTTTAGCTTCGATTTTCTTAGTATTCATAATAAGATCTGTATCTGGGTTACCAAAACCTTCTTGAGAAATTATTACGCCATCAAGTCCAAGATATTCTGCAAGTTTTGCTGTCCAGTTTGATGATCTTTCTTTATCAGCTAGGTAAACGTTTTCGTTAGTAATAATAACACCTACGAAATTAAGTGTTTTCCCGTGAGCTTCTAATAAATCATGAATTACTGGGTTGTTCATTTGATGATAAGTTGTGTTTTTATCACATGCTGATACACAGTTACCACTAACAATAGCACCATCCATAATTTCAGTTGGATACATTATTGTTGGAACTATTTGTTTAGCATCTACTCCATATACATAAGTATCATGAAGTAAACCTTGTGTTTGAAGCATTTGGATATATCCTACCTTTGGAAGCTCGGGATATTTTTTAATTCCTTCTAATAAAGTATCAATTTCAAAAACTTTTACTGTATCAGGTGTTATAGTCTTAGCTGTTTCAGCAAGATAAGCTGCTGCTTTAAATCCTGCAAATCTAACAGCCCTTTCGTGATCATGTTGTTTTAACCCTTCTACTGGATCACATTTTAAAACTATATTGTTTATTTTTGAGAATGGAGTATATTCTGCTCCAGGTCCCTTCATATCAACAATACCCTCTTGGAAACCTACTATCTTTCCAGTTGTCATTACTGCACAACCTTTTAGAACGTTAGTCTTTCCTGTTCCTACAACATCAACCTTTGATAGAATTCCTGGGAAAACTCCCCCTGGACCTTCAACTTTAACTCTTGGTTCCACTACATCCTTTACTGGTGTGATTCTAATACTCTCACCAGGTTTTGCAATTTCAACGTCTACTGATGCAAGGTGTTCATCTTCTTTTACTAAGTCGATAAGTTCTTGCTTGTTTACAAACAAAACACCATCTTCAATTTTAGTATCACTACCAAATTGAACATCTTTAATTAGCACATGGCCTAATTCCAGACGCATAAATTCACCTCCTCTTATTTTAACAAGTATATATATCCTAACGCTGGACAGAAAGCCCAGCATTAAAATCATGTCTTGCAAGCTTCGAATAAATTCGAAGCTACTGAAAAATACGTTTATTTATTTATGCGTATTTTTTTAGTAGTTCTTCTACCGAATCTTTAGTTGCTCCATCAGCCACTACTGCATCAATTCTTTCGCCATCTTTGTAAATGGCAATTACTGGAAGTCCCATAACTTTTTGTCCGATAGCTAATCTTCTAGCTTTAGTAATGTCTAATGATGTGAACTTAATTGTATCACCATAAGTTTTTTCGAATTCTTCAATATGTGGCATTAATGCTTTACAGGGCTCGCAAGATGGTCCCCAAAAATCTACCATTACATGTCCCTCTGCTTGTAATACTTCAGCTTCAAAATTCTCTTTGTTTAGTTCTAACATTTAAAATACCTCCTAGTTTTATTTTTTAAGCATTATTATGCTTCAAATGCATCATCTATATACTTTTCTGCTTGGACGGCTGCAATTGCTCCGTCAGCAGTAGCGGTAACAACTTGTCGTAAAGATTTAACTCTAACATCTCCTGCTGCAAATACTCCCTCGATATTAGTATGCATATCTTCATCAGTTTTTATATACCCATTTTCTATATGAATTATGCCATCAAATAATTTTGTTGCTGGAAGATATCCAATAAAGGGAAATACTCCAAAAGTTCCATCATCTTCATCAGGGAATATTTCTGTTTCTTCATTAGTTTTTAAATTTTTTATTACCATAGATTCTAAAATTCCATCACCTTTTATTTCTGTGATTGCACTGTCCCAAATAAATGCTAACTTTTCATTTTTAAAGGCTTTTTCTTGGATTGATTTAGCTGCTCTTAATTCGTCTCTCCTATGAATTACAGTAACTTTTCTAGCAAATTTAGCTAAGTACATTGCTTCTTCTACTGCTGTATCCCCACCACCCATTACATAAACTTCAAGATCTTCGAAAAAAGCTGCATCACATGTAGCACAGTAAGATACACCTCTACCTACAAGTTCTTTTTCCCCTGGACATCCAATTGGTCTTGGAACTGCACCAGTAGCTAAAATAACCGACTTTGCCTTGTATTCTGCAGTTTTACCTTGTATTACTTTGACTTTTTCATCAAAATTAACTGATATAATTTCATCAGATATTTTCTTAGCACCAAATTCTTCTGCTTGCTCTACCATTCTTGCAGTTAGAGATGGTCCACTGGCATTTTCAATAGATCCAGGATAGTTTGCAACCTCATCAGTTGTTGCTATTTGGCCACCATATCCTTCTTTTTCAATAATTAAGGTATTCAGTCTTGCTCTTGATGCATATAGACCTGCCGCTAATCCTGCAGGACCAGCCCCAATAATTATTACATCATAAATCATTTGTTTTCCTCCTTATCTAAATTTATTGTATTATATCAATTATAACCATAATACCTATAAAAAACCAATTAAATATTATTTTTTTATGCTTGTATTACTATATTATTAATACCCAATTTTTAAAAAAATATAA
>DUUM01000088.1 GCA_012841565.1 Candidatus Epulonipiscium sp.
ACAAGCTGATACTTAACTTAGTTGATGCTCCTAAATCAATATTCTTTGATAAGGGATTGATAGACTTGGCTTTAGACTTCATAGATGAAGAATTGAACGGTGGTAAAAAGGTATTAATAGTTTGCAATCGCGGAGAATCAAGGAGTGCCTCTCTCTCGCTCTTGTACCTCATTAAACACAACCTTATCAAAGGTGACACTTTAGAAGATGTTGAAGCTGAATTTATGAAATTATATCCTAAATACAATCCCGGTACTGGCATGAGAGAATTTGTTAAGGAGAATTTTGAGGAATACAGAAAATGAAAGTCTTAATATGTGGAGATAGACATTGGAACAACTACTCTTCTATTTTAAATATAGTCCAACGATTAAAAAAGGCATATGGAAACATTAAAATTGTTCAAGGTGGATGTTCTGGTGCCGATATAATTGCTAAAAAAGCAGCCATTGAATGCGGTTTGGAGTATGCTGAATACCCTGCTAATTGGTCTAAGTATGGTAAACGAGCAGGTCCCCTAAGAAATCAACAGATGCTTGATGAGGAGAATCCAGATATGGTTATTGCCTTTCACCCTAATATTAATCAAAGTAAAGGTAGTAGAGATATGATTACAAGGGCTAAACAAGTGGGGATACAAACATATATATTTGACAAATAAAATCTAAATTGGTCAAAACCCCTATAAGTTGTGTTATAATTTGGAATAAAAGGGGATGATTCTGTGTATGAGGGATTAACATTTAAAAAAAGCAAAGAGGGTTTAAAGAAACAGATGGATGATTGCATTGAGGTTATGTCTTTAAGTGTGGTGCTAGCTGATTTGATAAAAGTCAAATCTTTCACTACAGTAATTGCTGCCCAATTAAGATTATTACTTTGTGATACATCTAAAAACCATCGAACTCAAAAGATCATTGATAATTCTTTAATTTTAAAAGTAATCGACAACCCTAAGCTCCCACCTTTAAGCAATGATTACTTGGAAATTGAAACTAAAAACAGTAAAGGCAAGTTTATTAATGAGCAGAATATGTTTAATAAAAAATCTAATCCCATAGAGCTGGATACGTGGATAAAGCAAAAAGTGTATCATATTGATGGGAACAGGCCAACCACTATATTAGACATCATCAAATCCTATGCTAATAAGCAAGGTGGAGCTCATGTTGACAGTAAGGTTAATGGAAAAGAATTGTTTGCCACCATGATGGGTGAAGATTATCTTAACCACATAGCAAAATGTGTAATGGAACACTTGGAATATGACTGGCAAAGTATTTCAGCTAAAATTATTAGTGAACTTAATTCTACTATATGCAACAACTGATTAAATGTATTTAAAACAATGCACTCTATCAAGGGTGCTTTTTCTATGTGGAAAATTCATAAATTATTACCCCGTAAAATTCGACGGGGTTACACGGGAATATAATCCGATAAGGAGTCGGGGCGCACTGTAAATGCGTTACTTAAATGTTCTAGTGGGTTCGATACCCTCTATTCCCATCGATATAAATTAATCATAAGTTTAAGGCGTTGCCTATTCGTGCCCGTGTGATAAGTAGGTCTAGGTCAGCTCTTAAAACTCGCCTGATGATGTTTAACGCAACTGAAAAGCAAATTGCTTAGCGAGAATTCCCCGTGCTGACTACGATGGGAATCCAGACGGGCAACTCCTTAA
>DUUM01000089.1 GCA_012841565.1 Candidatus Epulonipiscium sp.
CAATTCCCAATAATGTAACAACTATAAAGTATGAATGTTTTGCTTCTAACAAAATATCAATTCTCTCTATTAAAGAACCAAGTCAAATTCTCTCTATTGAAAAAGATGCTTTCAATTATTATTTAGATAGCATTACACTTCCACTACATAAAAATCCTAAATTCTCGGCCTATCAACTTGGGTCAAATATTCTTTTAGAGAACGAAACAGTTGCTTATAATAGGAGTGTTTTTAAAACAATTTTAGATAGAGGATATGTTCTATCCTATTATCATTGGAGTAATTCACCATCAAGGTATTATACTATGCGACATTTTATGGAGCAAGACAGTGTGTTTGTAATATCTGATAAAGGCTATGCGAACAAAACCGATTATCGGTTTATAGGTTGGAATACAGAAAAAGATGGTAGCGGCAAACATTATAATGTAGGAGATAGTCTTGCGATGCCTGCTCATAACTTTTCTCTTTACGCCCATTGGATGCCTAATGTAAAAGTCACAATAAAGGGCTATTCACCAGATTGTGCAAGTAAAGACAACGGTTATCTTGAATTAACTTCAACTGCTCAACAAAACATAACAGGTTTTATTATTGAAAAGGGCACTTCTTTTATAATAAAACCAAATGAGGCACTTGTCATTTCAAATTTAGCGAGTGGGACTTACAATATTATAATTAATATTGATGACGAAATACTGTCAGAGCATAAAATTATAATTCCGACAATACCAGAACTAAAAAGCAGTGTTTTAGTTAATGGCACAAAAGCAACATTTACAATAAAAGGAGGAACAGTCCCTTACCAAATAGTCATTAATGGTACATCTTATAAAACCGAAACAGGATATTTAGAAACAAATAAACTTAAAGCTGGCATCTATACAGCGATTATTAATGATGCTAATCTTTGTTCAGAAAGCAACATACTTACTTTTTCTGTGAATAATTTAATTTGTTATCCAAATCCTGTAACCAATGGAATACTCAATATCATCTTACCAAGAGACCCTGAAGATGCAACGTATCAGGCTATTATTTATTCTCTCAAAAGCGAAATAATATTTACTGAAGTCCTTAATTTAGAAAGCTCAAACACAACAATAGATGTCTCGTCATTGGTTGAAGGAAGCTATCTGTTAAACGTTGTAAATAATACTGGTTACAATGAGACAGTAAAATTCATTCTTAATAAATAAACTAAGAATAAAATGAAACCAAATCTAATACATGTAGCAATACTAGCATTATCCATTGTCCTTTTTAGTTGTAAAGAAGATAACACTCCACCGTCTGCACCTACGTATAGTTACGGAGATAGTCACGATTGTGTAGATCTCGTCCCTACCCTTAGATGGAATCCTTCAACAGATGCCGAAAACAATAAAATAGATTATACTTTACTGTTAGGAAAAACAGAAGACAACCTAGATGAAATAGCAACAAATATCAGTACAAGCTACTATACACTAAAGAAAGCGCTAGAAGATAACACAAAATATGTATGGCAAGTTATAGCCAGTGATGGTAAAGACGAAACACCTAGCGAAAAATGGAGCTTCAGCACACGAGTAAACCCATTGGTAATCATAGGCCCCACTTCGGTAATATTAGACACACCTGAAATAGGGGGTTTTATATTCGACGTTAATGCATATACAGTCGCCTTTTCTTGGATAGCTTCTGAAGATCAGAATAATGTAACATACACAATATACATTGACCCTTTAAATGGCAATCAAGCAAATACTGTTAAAGTTGAAGACATGCTAAATACTCACGCCCAAATTATCTTACCACTTGGCTCATGGGAGTGGTATATTGTAGCTATTGACATTAAAGGAAACACAACAAAAAGCAACATACTGAAATTAACTTTAGAATAAAAGAATTCTATTTTATATACCACACAATCCGATCTTAATCAAAATATTTGCAAAAAACACATCAGTAGTCGTAGATCCGCACATTTAGAAAAAACATAAAAACGAGATATTAAAACAATTAATATTGTTCATATTACAAGTGGTGGAATATGAAATCATATTTTGTTTCCACAATCATTTTACTCTAACTTTATCCTTTAAAATTAGAAACAGCGAAAAGAATGTCCACACCACTTGCATCCAATCCAGAGTTGGAATTGGCCAAACAATTTATTGAAAACACAGGAAAAAACCTATTTTTAACTGGAAAGGCAGGCACAGGAAAAACCACCTTTTTAAAATCATTGAGAGCGCTCTCACCAAAAAGAATGGCCGTAGTTGCACCCACTGGTGTTGCTGCCATCAATGCGGGTGGCGTGACCATACACTCGTTCTTTCAATTGCCTTTTGGCCCACAAATACCCAATCATTATCTGCCCAAAGAAAACCAAGCTCCTCAGCGAGACTTTCGATTTGGGCGAGAAAAACTGAATATTTTACGCAGTTTGGATCTATTGGTTATTGATGAGATAAGTATGGTGCGTGC
>DUUM01000009.1 GCA_012841565.1 Candidatus Epulonipiscium sp.
ACGATTACTAAAAAAATAGATAGAAGTGTTGACTACGAATATGAATCGGACTTTTCAATTTTAAAGCAGATTTTAGTTACGACCATTCCAATATTAATGGGGACTGCTATTTTTAGCATTACTTCTACCATTGATCTTAAGATGATGAATGATCGGTTACCAGCTGTGATTGAGCAGCTCTTAAATAGTGGGCAACATCAGTATATTAGACTTAGTAGTGTAGTGGGGCTTACGCCGGTTCAAATTGTGGACATGCTAAAGGGTCAATACTCAGTAAAGTATCTAACCTTAGTCAATGTACCTATTTCTCTTATTATATCACTTGCAACCGTATCAACGCCGGCTATTTCTTATGCCATGGCTATTAAAGACTATGAAGATGTTAGGGAAAAAACGCGAATTGTTATGAAAATTGGGATGTTATTTGCCTTTCCCTCAGCCATAGGAATGGCAGTCCTTGCTAATCCTATTATTAAATTACTTTTTAGATCTCAACCAGATGGTGGGTCCTTATTACAACTTGGAACCATTGCCATTGTTTTTATTACCATTGCTCAAGTTTGTACAGGTATTTTACAGGGAATGGGAAAACAACATTTACCTACTATTCATGCTTTGGTTGCTTGTCTTATAAAAATAATTCTTAACATGGTATTGCTGGCTATTCCATCAATTAATATAGTTGGAATCATATATAGCACCATTATATCCTATATGGTATATGCATTATTAAATTTAATAGCAGTTGTTAAGTTAACAGGAATAGAATTTGACATAGTAGACGTATTTATAAAGCCTGCCCTTATTTCATCTATCATGGGACTAGTAATTTGGGGAGGCAACTGGGGCTTATTGAAAGTTACTCAAAGTTCTTTGGTACAAATTGTAGTATTAGTACCCTTAGCAGTTAGTATTTATGGAGTTGGGGCCATCTTATTAAAAGCACTTACTCCAGCAGAGATTGCCATGATACCAGGTGGCCCAAAGATTGCTGCCTTATTAAAAAGTAAAGGAATCTTTATAGAATAAAATAAGACTTGTCTTCTTGTTTAAAATAACCAAATGTTGTTAATACTACTAGAGAGTATTACAGATGAAATAACAAGGAGATAGGTATGTTTAATAAAAAAGAAGTAAGAAGATTATTGATAGGATCAATAGCATCATTTTTTTTGATAGCATTTTTTGCATATATGTTTTATATGAATACGAAACCGAAAATAGCTAAATTAGAGCCGCCTACAACTGATTATATGGAAGATTCTGAAGAAGAAACCCAGATGATAATGGCTACAAATGTAGATAAAATTAAAGCGGGTACCAATGTTGTATTTGAAATTGTAGATCAATTTGGTATGGTAACCCAGACCAACATGTATCCAGGGGTTAACTGGATGGATGCAACAAGAACAACTATTGGTTCACTATATCCGGATTATGTAATTACAAACTTTAAGGAAGATCAAGTTGTATTAACCAGGGTCATTGAGCGGCAAGTAGAACCAGACTATGTCCTAACAAGGCAAGAAGAACATATTGTCATTGCAATTAGGCGCAATGGGCATAATGTATTCTATAAAGACACAGGCTTAGAGCAACATGATTTTTCAGATAAATTAGCTAAAGCTTTAGAAAAAGGTATATCCATTACCATACAGCAAAAAGATGACATATTAAAAGATGCTGAGGAGATTTATATAATTTTGCAAGAATATGATGAATAGTGGAAGGATAGGAAGATGAAAAAGATAGTCGTGATAGGAGGGGGTGCCTCAGGTCTAGTAGCAGCAATTTTTGCAGCTAGAAAAGGGGCAAAGGTTACTATTTTAGAGAGAACCAATAGGGTTGGGAAAAAAATATTAGCAACGGGTAATGGCAGATGTAATATGACAAATATGGACTGTCATATTCGTTATTTTCATGGGAATAATCCCAAATTTGCATTAGGGGCTCTTAGCACATTTGATCAAAATATGGCCATACAGTTTTTTGAAGAATTAGGAATTAGCCATAAGATTGAAAATGAGGGAAAAGTGTTTCCGTATTCAGATCAAGCATCTAGTATATTAGATGTACTTCGGATGGAGATAGAGCGGTTAAAAATTGAAACCCTAGTAGAAAAACAAGTAAATAACATTCATAAGGGTAAAAAAGGATTTCAAGTAACCTGTGCAGATAATAGCCATTACACGTGTGATGCTCTTATTGTAGCCACAGGAGGCAAGGCATCGCCTAATTTAGGTTCAGATGGTAGTGGCCTTGCCTTATTAGAGGAGCTAGGACATCATGTAATTACTCCTTTCCCTTCCTTAGTACAAATCATATTAAAAACCTCTGTTGTAAAAAAAATAAAGGGTGTAAAAATACAAGGGAAAGTTACGATTGTAGCAGAAAAGGGAAGAAGACAAGAAGAAAAGGGTGAAATTCTTTTTACAGAAGACGGTATTTCTGGGCCACCAATATTTCAAATTAGCCGTTTAGTAGGGGCTCAAAATTTGAAAAACAATGTGTGCCAGGTTTATCTGGACTTATTTCCAGATCATACCTTAGAAGAATTACAAGTGATGCTTCAAATGCGAGTTACGTATCAGCCCCATAGGTCCTTAGGGGATTTTTTAATTGGGCTTGTCAATAAAAGATTAATTGTTCAAATCTTAAAAGAAGCAGGGTTAAAGGATATTAATAGAACTTGTAACACCTTATCTGATAAGGAAATCATGAAACTAGTCCAGGTTTTTAAGGGATGGAACTTTACTGCGGTAGGAACGCGTTCTTGGCCTCATGCTCAGGTAATGGCAGGAGGGATTAGTACTGGTGATGTGAATCCTAAGACGCTAGAGTCTAAAAAGGTGCCAGGACTTTATATTACGGGTGAATTATTGGATATCGATGGAGATTGTGGTGGATTTAACTTGCAATGGGCATGGTCAACGGCTTATGTAGCTGGTAGCAGTGCAGCAAATGAATGAGAATCCAACAAATAGAAGGAGGTTCTAAATTATGTATAAAGCAGATTATCATATGCATACAAAACTTTCAACAGATAGTTTTGTAGAGATGGAAGATCAGGTGAAGCAGTCTATATTATTAGGATTTGATGAAATTGTGATTACAGATCATCACGAGGCAGAAGCCGGAACAAAAGAATATAAGTTACAAACAGATATAAAAGATTACATAGCACTTTTTAATGATATGAAAGATAAATATAAAGATCAAATTAATTTAAAACTAGGTGCTGAAATAGGATATGAAGCAAGAGGACAAAAAATAATAGAAGAGTTTATTGATAGCAATCCTTTTGAATTCATTATTTGCTCTCTTCATTCATTAGAAGGGGAAGATTTTTATTTTGGTGATTTTTTCAAGAATCGACCCAAGAAAGAGGCTTATACAGCATATTTTGAAGGAGTTAAGCAATGTATCAAGCAGTTTAAAAATTTTGATGTATTTGGTCATATGGATTTTATTTGTAGGTACGGAGATTATAAGGATAAGAGCTTAAATTATTTAGATTATAAAGATATGATTGATGAAATTTTAACTTTATTAATAGAGGACTCAAAGGGGATAGAACTGAATACATCAGGGATTCGTTACAAAATGGGACACATGCATCCAAGATTTGATATTGTTAAAAGATACAATGAGCTAGGCGGAGAAATTATTACCATTGGTTCAGATGCCCATACGGTGAAAGATGTTGGGGCAGAATATGATAAAGCGAGAGAATTACTAAAAGAAGCTGGCTTTAAATATTTTACAACATTTACAGATAGAAAACCTGAGTTTAAAAAATTATAAAGAGCTCCTTTTTCTACAGGTATATAAAAATAGGGATGGTAAATACTATAGCTATATTACCAAGTAGAAAGGAAGATATATCATGTCTAGTAGAAAAGAAAGTGAAAATCATAATATGTTTGAGGATAATGAATTTCAAAAGCCTAGCAAGGATAAAAAACATATAAAAGAAGAATACGCCATGGATGAGAAAATGACTATTCCAGATTTTGATAATCAAGTTGTGAAGGATTCAGCTTGGAGAGAAAGAAAGGTTACAAGATAAAATGTAACTTTTAATATGAAAAGGCATAAAAAAGTATAGATACTGTAAGCTAGCTTTTTTATGCCATATACAATACTTACTATACAAACGAGGTGGAAAGATGCAAAATGATGTAGAAAGAATATTAATGACAGAAGAAGAAATAAAAGAGGCAAATAGTAAAATAGGGGCTCAAATTACCAAAGATTATCAGGGAAAAGAACTGCTTGTAGTAGGCATTTTAAAAGGATCCAGTATTTTCATGAGTGATTTAATAAGAAATATCAACTTGCCGCTGCAAATTGATTATATGGTGGTTTCAAGCTATGGAAGTGCTACAGAATCTTCAGGAGTTGTGCGAATCGTAAAAGACTTGCAGCACAGTATTGAAAACAAACATATCCTGATTGTTGAAGATATTGTAGACACAGGGCTCACTCTTGCGTACATAAAGGAAATATTACAAGGAAGAGAACCGGCCTCTATCAAAATATGTACCCTCCTAGACAAACCCGCCAGACGTAAAAAAGACGTTAAAATTGATTATGTCGGCGCCGAAGTACCCGATGGATTCATCATTGGCTACGGCATTGATTACGCAGAGTACTACCGAAACCTACCCTACGTAGCCATCCTTAAACCTAGCGTCTACGAAAAATAAGCTCTCATTACATTAAAACAATAGATAAAAAAGTCTCATGCAAAAAATAGCAAGGGATAGTGATATCAAATATGTAGGTCTTTAAGAATTTCGTTAATAATCTTTGTGAAGGCGGAAATTTATTTCTGTTAAGAAAGTTAACTGTTTGAGCGTTAGCGAGTTGTTAACTTTTAAGAAATCAGTTTCAGCCTTCACATTAGATTATTAGAAATTCTTAAGAACAGACATATTTGATATCACTACCCCTGCGGCCTTTTGGATGAGACTTTTTTACCTATGGACCAAAAAAAAGGAGTGCCGTGGCACTCCTTTTTGTAGTGTTTTAATATTTAGGAATAGATGTCTTGGACGTCAACAATACGGTCCATGTTGAAATATAATACTTTGCCTGTTTTTGGGCAGATAGCTTTTAAAACACAATCGCATACTTCAGCAATAACAACGCATAAGGTTTCGCAGCCAATACGGAGTAATACTTTACGGTTTACAAAAGCACAAAGTCCATCTTTAAGGGTTGCTCCAGCAAC
>DUUM01000090.1 GCA_012841565.1 Candidatus Epulonipiscium sp.
AACTATTAGCCGTGGCAAGAGGGGAAAGTTGAGGATTTCGGATAGATTTTTTTGAAATTCTTTTTAGCTGTATCTAAACGATGTGAAATGGCGCTTTTACTAACACCTTCACGTTTTGCATACTCTGTTACCGAAACTCCATCTAGGAATATAGCAATCAGTAGCTCCGCCTGTTTTTCTTTGAGGGTCTTGTAGATAATTTCACAAAGATATTCATAATCTTCTTGTTTCTCTTGAGTCACTTCATCTCTGTTATCAGGGAAATAGTCCATATGATCCGTTGCATCCTCGGATACATCATCCTTGCGGAATGGTTTTTTTGGCATCCCTCTGTGTCTATCAAATTTATGCCAGTTATTGTAGTCGGGCTTGTTAAAACGCTCGTCCATAATCTCCTGTGGCGAACGACGAGTTACAGTTTCCTTGTCCTCGACAGAAGACAGCCTGTCCTCGTAATCTGCATCAATCATTAAGGTGAAGTCCTCGTCTGGTACCTCTAGATAGATAGATTTGTTTTCGTGCTGAATTCTAATTTTCATTTTGCATCCTTTCCGCCGGACTGCATTGGCGGCAAAGGATACAAAAATAGGTCTGTGCCTCGAAGTACACAGACCCTTTGTCCTGAAAATGAGCGCAACAAGGAAAGGTACTTCTATTGCAACGTATAACAATCCTTAACGGACTGAAACGTAACAATATGTATCCTTTGCCCTTATTGCAAATCAGGCATTTGATATTTTTTTGTAGACGAGGAATGGTCTAATTCTTGCTAACTACGAAGGACCTTTCCTTCATCTATCATTATTGTAGGTGAGAATTGGACAACCTTGGCGGACACCTCATGCCCGTTAATTTCAGGCTCAAATTACGCTTTTCCCCACAAAAACACCAAAAAACAACAATAAAAAAAGCCATACACATACCCTTAAAAGGATTCATGCATGGCTTACTTATTTAATAACTAAAAAACGGACATCCTGTGTCCGCTTTTTCAAAAATATTATTGAATTTTATAATGGCTCTGCGCCATGTTCCTGTAAAAACGTTCTAATCTCATCCATCGATTTTGCATATAGGTGAGTCAATGCAAAGTTATACCAAATATGACTATTGTTATTGAAGTTCAATGAAAATGGTGAGTTGCGAATTATATGACTGCTAATATTTGGCGGTAGATGAAGTCCAAGGCAGATTAATACTATGGAATTAATCGATCCCGGTTCCTCACCATTAACGATTCGTCTTATGGTACGCTCGTTAACCAGGATTTTCTCTGCTAATTCTTTATAAGTTACTTTTTTCCACTCACGTACTATTTTGAGAGAGCTGGTATAACTATTTGGCAATTCATTATAGATTCGCATTTCTTCAGCTATTGTTTCGGCTAGTAAATGGGCCTTCTTTTCTGGAGATGAATGCTCAAAACCATTACAATATTTTATATCAAAATCTATATTCGATGTCTTATCGCGGTTGAGAAAACATTCAGTATAGTATCTTTCCTTACACCCGGATTTGACTGATAACTCGAAAACCAAACAACACTCTTCCATATGGGTTCGTGCATAGTCAGTAAGTACGGTCTGTCCAAATATATCCTGTGTTATATATTTTGGATGGTTTAAAACAAAGTGGGAATCTACATATATATAACTTCCGTCCCTAACTAAAGCGGCCATTTCTGAATTGGTTATGCTTTGGATGGCAGCATCCTCTGCGCCTATAGAAAAGGTCTGATTTCTTTCAAGCACACCCTTCTTAAATCTGTGAGGCTTGACGTAGCGACCATCTATGTAAGTAAAAGTTCCGATTGCTTCCTCATATCCAGCATCAATCATTCGAATTTTAGCTGCTGTCCGAGATACGCTGAAGAACGTTGCTAATGCGTCAATAACTGGCTCCATTACATCTATAAGTTCTGATGTTCCAAGTTCTGTACGGAATTGCTTTATAAACTTAAATGCTTGGGTTTTAAACATGGCTAGTGGCATTTGTATCTTTGGAGCAAGGGCATTCGCCTGCCATTCCATCCAGTCAGTTGCATCTCTGGTATTGTCTTTTATACCCCCGACTACCTGACACTTTATTCGTGTGACACTGCTGTTATATAACCGCTCCAATTCAAATGCTTTTCTATGTTGATCCCAATGAACACACTCATGCACAATAGTATTATTGACTGACCCCAGATTACGAAGGAAGTAAGCTTTAGGGTCCACGATTATTGTACGAGCATTCACACGGGTCTGTACCATTTCATCGCTATCTTCATCATAAAATTCTGCATCACAGTCGTGAAAGTATATCTGTCCAAAAACAGAGAAATCCTTTGTAATCTCTCGCATTTCTACTGTAAGGCCCATTTTTTCTGCCAACACCTGTGGCTCAACTGCCATCGGGGTTTTTAATGCTTCAGGGTAATGTCTTCTAAGGAAGTCTGTAGCAACAGATTCTAGTTGTTCCTTATGAATGATAGGGACAAGGGAGTCTGACATAGGTTTTGGCTGCTTATTTTTGCTAGTATACTCAGTTATACTGGAGATTGAAAAATCATCCAAATTACAATCTAAATCTCCTGAGCATTCCAGCATAAACCATTGCCGGCAATTTTCCGATTCATCATAGTGATAATCTGATTCTCGGACTTCAAATTCTGCTTCAACAGCAACATCAAATTCTATTTTCATGTCCGGTAAGTCATTAACTGACACAAACTTAACTTCTACATCTGACAATTCTATGCCGCCAATGTTTCGAACCCTGTATAACCGTAAGTCTAAATCTTCACAATTATCCGTTGCATAGGTTTGTATGGCAGAAAATATCTCATTATAGAATCTATCAGCCACATAGTCTTTAAAGGATCTATTACCTGCCATATAAATATCCCTCCGCATCATTTATTACTAAATCTATCTATCTAAATTTCAATTATAATGCTTCGATAAATTGAGCCAAATTTACTAACGCTCTTTTATTTTCTTTTGGAGTTCCAGTTATATGTAGTGCCCAAAAGTAAAGGTCAACATTTTTATTACCAGGAAAATTGAGTTGATATTTTCCGATAGGTGCTGTACGCTTTCTGTTTGAAGGATACACAAGTATTATATGGGGAGAATTAACTCTTGAAGCGTAATAATATTGTTGGTAAATATCTGGATTAGCCGCTATAAAATCAGGTATATCCCTGTCTAATACGCTTCTATATTTATTCTTTGTATCTAATACAACTGATTTATTACCAGAATTATAGTAACCATCTAATTCAATATTCTTACGTTCAATTGGAATATCGTTTGGCCCGACACCAAGTGTAAAACGCTTTTTTATTTCAAATCCCTCTTTGAAAATACGTTTTAACCCAACTGTTACATAGAATTCAAACACTTCGTTCATATCTAACATAAACTCTGGAAAAAACGCTGCTGAATCCCCATCTAAAGGATCATACCCAAAAAGAATATATTTGGCAAAAAGCAGTGCTTTTTCATAATCATCACGCCTAATTGATGTAAAATCTGCTACACGTGGGAAGGAGTTTCCGTCTATTTCCTCTATCGTACTTATGCCATCGAAATATTGCTCAGCATTACTTAGTAATGGTAAAACCCATTCCAGAGAAGATACTTCTTTTGATTTACTTATTGCAGCTTTCAATACTTGATTTATTGGTATATCAGCTGAGACTATGGTCTTCTCCACACAGAATTTATCATATGCAGGGTTCTTTTTTATTTGTTCCTGAAGATTAAGCTTACCTACAATCCGATTACTTATCGTTTCTGTAGAACACATTTCTGTGATCATTCCGTTTTGCTTAATACTTTCAATTGTATTTAAGAGTGAAATTACAAAATAATCTACAGCAGCAACTGTCTCTTCATCGTCTAAATAACTGGATAAAACTTTCCTAGTCGCAGATGCACTTTCAACATCTTCAGCCTGAGCCTGTAAATAAAGTATTTTGCCCAGAGTTAAATTGGGAATCATCGACATAATATATAAGACCACATCATCATACACCATGACGCCGACGTGTGAATTAGCATTAATACAAAACCCCTTACCTCTTCCAAACGAAATAGAAAACGGTTCGATGCCATTAGTACTTACATAATCGTAATACATTGCAGTCAATTTTGTATATAACTGCAATTCTGATAATTCTCCATTTTTCACGATATCAAAATCTCGTATGTATATACTCTCCCACTGTTTTATTTGTAATAGCACTAAGATTTCACCACCTTGCTATTCTTTAATCCTGAAAGGAATTCAATAACGTCATCATCCGTGATTTCATAACCAAATATTATTCTATCTCTTAATTCAGGACCCAATAAACTACCTAGGATATCTCTATTCGAACCACAATAACTTTCAATTTGCGGGAAAATAGTTTCTCTAAATATTCTTCCAATATCTTCTTTAGTGTATGGATGGACTGAGTTGTCCTTTCTTATCCAAAGTACATGGCCAAGTGTTAAGTCCTTACCAAGAAGAGGATGCTTAGTTATTTTTGTGTTTAAAATATTGAAACAATCAATGTAATCATCTATCGAAATCCCAAGCGACTCTGAAAATGAAGATGTCGAAATCAAAGTATGAAGAATCTCAGATGAAGGATATACAGGTAAAAATCTGAATCTACGTCTAAATGCAAAATCAAGTTTTGCCAAGGTCTTATCTGCAGTATTCATCGTGCCAACAATAACTACATTTGATGGAATACAAAAATCCAAATGTTGTTTCGACGTTTTCAGCCTTCTCTGTCCTTTATCTTCCATCAAGTTCATCACTTCGCCAAAAACCGCCGTTACATTTGCACGGTTAATCTCATCAATAACAAAAACACTTATTTTATCTCGATACTGTTCTTCTGAAGCATCACGGCAAAAGTTATAGAAAGTACCTGTTTCAAATTTAAAACCACCTTTATCAACATCAGGGACAATACCTTCTATAAATTCCTCGTAAGAGTAGTTTGCATGAAACTGGATTATCTCACACAAACCTAATTTGTCAGCTAATTTTTCAGACAGCTTATCAATCATATAAGTCTTACTGGTTCCCGGAGGCCCGTACAAAATACAATCTTGTTTTTTTAATACTGCTTCAACAACTTGGTCTATCGTTGTATTGGCAATCTTGTAACTTAAATCCACCTCTTCAAAAGTTGCGTGTTGTAAAAATTCCTCTACAGAATTAGGCATATACTATTCCTCCCATAACTTCTTGTATTCATCAATAACATTAACTTTCATTTTTCTTGTTCCTGTCCCGGCTCCACCAGCAGTCCTCTGCAAATAAAATAAAGTCTTTTCCAAAGGATGACGCATAATTAAATTTAACCTATACTTGTCTTCCCGTCCTTCAGAGGAATCAATATAAACATATCCAGCAATTGCAAGAAATGAAAGCATCTCGTTGATTTTTCTCAATTTATCGTTTGCAATGTTTTCATGCTCCATTGCTTTTCTTTCAGCTATAATGCCATCAGCAGCAGTACGGCAATCTTCATCACGAAGCGGTTGTAAATACTTAAATATTTCATATGCGGTAAGGTACGCTTCCTCCTTGCCACTTTTTTCAAATAATTCAACCATTGTTTTTATAATACACAATAGCGGCCTAATGACTACTCCAGACTTTTTCCATTCATCATAGTCGGAATATGCTAAATGTGGGTATTCAAATTTTTGTATTATGTATTTGTAAAACTCAGCCTCGCTGACCTTTCCTTCTGCTAATGCTCTTCCGAACCCCGTCAACATAATTTGTTTTCCATAGCCTTCTGCCTTCAGTAAATCTGGAGGAACACAAATATAAAACACACTAAATAATCTTGCTTTATTTCTAAATACAGAGCCCTCAGTATTAATATCGAGATTACCATTATCTCGTGCAGGCATCCACGCTGGATGCCCCGTATTTGAAATTAAGTCCTCTGTCAGCCGACCCATTTTGGAATTACTCCCATCAGTATTTTCCCCCTCATACAGTAACAACGATGCTGCGGCTTGCTGCATAATGCCATAAGGAGTAAATGTCTTAAAATGTTCAAATTGCCATTCAATCATTAACAGCACCTCGTTTCTTCTGTTATAAGGTCAAACATACTTATTTGATTTTCAGCTTTATTACAATTCTCTGGCTCGCCAATTGCATTAAATGCTTTAATATATTTTGGTAACTGACTCACAACTGGGTGTTTAATATTTGATAATTCCTTTGAGAAGTCCACATCCATATTAAAAATATACGATTTAATATATGATGCAATAAAATACGCTAAAAGCGGAGGCACCGCATTTCCGACCTGCGTAAACTGTCTTGACATAGTACCAGCAAATTCAAAATCGTCTGGAAATGTTTGAAACCTTGCGCATTCTCTTGGCGATGTGGTACGTGGCAAATATGGGTGCAAGTGAGAACGACCACCACCGTTTTCACCCCCAGCAATAACAGTTTTACTAGGCAAATTAGGGTCAAGCCTATCAACTCTTCCTTTATGGTCACGTTCTCCAAAATTCAATTTCTTATATCGCTCAACTGTTTTTGGAGTATGTGCACGTAGCTGATGGTTCAAAGGATTCTCGGGGAAATCACTTAGTGCATCACTAACCGTAAAGATTTTACCAAGTTGAACAGTATTATCGTTGAAATATGGTCTTTTGCCAGCAACACGGGTACCAACAAGAATCATCCTTTCCCTGTATTGTGGAACACCAAATTCATGGGAATGTATCGCACATGGTGTAGAATAAACATAATCATCATCTAATGCCTTTAAGGATTCGGATAAAAACTCACCATCATCCCACGAAATCAACGCTGTAACATTCTCTATAACAAAAACTTTAGGCCGTATCTCATTCACTACCCGGATAAACTCTGGTAATAAATTGCCTTTTTCTTCATCAAGGTTCCCTTTTCTTTTATACCTCTTGTCATCCTTATAATAACGTTGAGCGGCGGCTACACTGAATGGTTGACAAGGAGGTCCACCACTAATTATATCTATTTCTGTATCACCAATCATTTCCTTTAAGACTTTCAAATTAAAGTCGCGAACATCTCCGTCAAACTCTGGAGGTCCAAAAATCTTAATTCCAGGATGATTCTTTCTTAATGTATCACACGCAAATTGCTTAATCTCAACAGCAGCAACGGTTTCAATATTTGCCCATTTAAAGCCTAAATCAATACCACCGCATCCTGCAAATAGTGACAAATGTTTCAGCTTGTTCATTATAAGTCCTCATTTCTATTTCATTGCACTCTTTCCACTTTTTACCCAATCATCTAATTCAGAGCATTTAAATTTCCATTGCTTTCCGATCTTATGAGCGGGTATGCCGTTTTTCTTTTTAATCCAACCTCTTAGGGTAACAGGTTTTATACCTAAGTACTCAGCAGCTTCTTCAATATTTATCCAGTTATCACTGATTATTTCGCTCATTTAACACACCTCAATACTTCTTAATTTGGTAACTAGAATACATATATACTATATTACAAAATTCATGCTTTTTCAATGATTTGATTATACTTCTTTATACTTATTGATATTCAGTGATACTTCCGAGCTTATGGTTAAAACTATTATTCATGCTATATATTAGCCTCTTCAACATCTATTCTATCTCCTCACCCCTACCTATTTATCTAATCTGTCTCCACAGCCCTACACGCATTTTTAGGTTCGATATGTTTCCTCAATAAATAAAAATAAGGATTCTCAAGGTTAAAAGGCACCGCCAGATGTTGGGCAGAAAATCCTCCAATCTTGAAAATCCATTATTTATCAGTGTTTTGAATAGTCCTATTTCTCCACCCGTGACATCAAGACAACACACTCCACATGGGTCGTCTGCGGAAACATATCCACCGGTTGCACCTCAACCACCTTAAACCCATGCTCCGTCAAATAATTTAAATCCCTAGCCAATGTCCCCGGATCACAAGACACATATACAACTCTCTTAGGTCCCATCTCCACAATGGTCTGAAGTAAGCTTTCATCACAGCCTTTACGTGGCGGATCAACCACAATAACATCAGCCTGTACGCCTTCTTCTTTAAACTTATAAGGAATGACTGCTTCTGCTTGCCCTACGATAAACTCTACATTCTCTATATCATTTAGCACAGCATTACGTTTTGCATCCTGGATTGCCTCTGGGACTATTTCAACGCCGTATACCATTTTTGCCTTTTGGGCTAAAAAAAGTGAGATACTTCCGATTCCGCAGTATGCATCCCATACAGTTTCTTCTCCTGTAAGCTGGGCAAATTCCATTACTTTTTTATATAATACTTCTGTTTGAATAGGATTTACCTGAAAAAATGATAATGGGGATATTTCAAATTCAATGTCTCCAATATAATCTCTAATATAGCTATTGCCATATAAGGTTGTAATATCTTTCCCTAGGATTACGTTTCCTCTTTCTTTATTATGGTTTAAAACAATACTTTTTACATTTTCTATTACTTGGAGTCTTTTAACAAGCTCATCACTACCTGGCAAAGCTTTTCCATTAATAACAATGCATACCATTATTTCATGGGTGTGAAAGCCTACTTTAGTCACAATATGCCTTACAAGACCTTTATGCTCTTTTTCATCATAGATAGATGTGCCTTGCTCTGTTAAAAAATCTCTTGTGATTTTAATAATCTCGGTATTACTCTCGTGTTGTATGTCACAAGTATCTGTATCAATAATGCGGTGACTACGTGGGGCAAAAAATCCAATCTTTAACTCCCCATTTTCTTTTCTAACTGGAAATTGAGCTTTGTTGCGGTACATGTATGGATTTTCCATACCTATGGTAGGTTTTACTTCTACGTCTCCTATTTTTCCAATACGCTGGAGTACATCTTGTACTTTTTTTCTTTTATATTCAAGTTGCCCGGCGTAGGAAAGGTGCTGAAATTGACACCCAC
This sequence comes from Candidatus Epulonipiscium sp., assembly GCA_012841565.1. Next base: position 8,953 of record DUUM01000090.1, read on the forward strand.
CACATTTGGAGGCCACTGGGCATTTGGGCTCTCTTCTTAGGGGAGATGGCTCTATAATATTAATTAGTTTTCCAAATGCAAAATTCTTTTTAACCTTTACAATTAGGGCTTCTACGATATCCCCTGGGAGCGCTTTTTCAATGAAAACTGTAAAATCATCTACTTTTCCAATGCCCTCTGCCTTGGTTCCTAAGTCATGAATCGTAATTGTGTAAAGCTCATTTTTAATGACAGGGACTTCTCTTTTTATCTTTTCCATATTGGCCACCTTTTTGCTTATTAGTATTACTTATTTTCAAACTATGTATTAATTAAGGTCTTCTGATAACATCTCGTCTTTTGTTAATAATGAACGGATTGCTTTTGCAAGTTCTTCTTCATCCATTTCATCAAATTTTGTTTCTTGGTTTTGTTTTTGTATGTATAGATCTAATAAAGGACTCTTTTTTTGTAATTTTTCTTTTCCCATCTCTTCCTCCTTTTGATCGTAATTTTACACTTTATTTTATGCTTACTGGGTCTTATTCTTGATACCACTCACAAACGGTTCCGCGGCAAACGCAATTTCTACATTTGGGAAAGCTCGGTAGAGCTGTACCTTTACCCGTTTTGATCATTCGCCGCATTTCTTTTAGATGCCTTTTAATTTGCCTACGCAAGCTTCCAGTGTTTTTAATAATAAACATCTTGTTTTTATAAATAAGTCGGCCCTGTTTTGGGCGCTTACCGTATACATCTTCAATAATTAAAAAATAGGCAACTAACTGCATCAAATCCCCTTCGTGGGGGTAATACTCATCTTGCTTTAGTTTGGTACTTTTGAGTTCTACAGGAATATATGATCCACCTAATAGGGTTTGAAAAATATAATCTGGTTTACCTTGAAGGTCATATTTCTCAGATACTAGGAGTGTGTTGTCTTCTTCATCTGAATAGATAATCTGGGCGCCTGGGATTCCATGCCTTGGCTGTTTTATAGCAATAGCTGGGCGCATTAGCTTGGATGCCAAGTAGATTGTTGTAATTGCAACTAAGATGTATATTATAACGGGCTCCATAGGACTAAAATCCTTTCAATTACTTATGAATGAATGCTAATTTTTGGCTCATGTAAGCCAATAGTTCTGGCCAGAGAAAATATAAGGCCCCGCTAAGTAAAGCTATCATCAAAACTAAATAAATAATCTTTTTAATTTTATACCACCTATGATAACTCAGATGAAATTTATTGCCTTTTATAAAGGCATGGGTTCTTGCATCCTGTTTGATTCCTAGGGCCTGATTATATTCTTTTTTAAGTTTGGTAAGCTTAGGATCCCCATGAAGTCTTCTGTAATACCACTGATAATTACAATAGACATATCTGTTGATTTCGTTAGCTGAGATTCTTGTTGAGCCATTGTGCACTATGATCACCTTTACCTACTCTTTAAAACATGGTTTTTCTTATGTTGCGGTTAAGGATACGGTTATACCCTGCATAATTATTATTGGTCATGTCTGCCAGTAATACTTCTTCTACAATCTTAATACGTGAATCCGTATTATCAGCGCTGTGGACGATCATAGCTTCTATGGTTTTAGGGCGCTTTGGAGAGCCAAATTCATATTCGCCGTGGTGAGACAGTACAATGTGCTTAATTAGCATCTCAAGATCTGCTGGGAAATTTTCTATTTCTTTAATATGGTCATGAATGAGCTCAACGCCAATTGAAATATGTCCAATCATGTTACCCACATCTGTGTAATCATTCTCAGGGAACTGAGATAATTCATATAGTTTACCAATATCATGTAACAGGCCACCTGCTATGACGAGTTCTTTGTTTGCTATTGGATAGTGCTCACAAAGACTTTCACCTATTTTAGCCACTGTTACAGTATGTTCTAGTAATCCACCTAAATAGGCATGATGGACAGATTTAGCTGCTGAGTGGTACTTGAATTCTTTGATAAAGTTTTGATTTAAGAAGAAGCTTTCTAATAATCGTCTTATATAGACATTTTTAACACTGCTGATTAACTTATTTAATTGTTCTAAAAGTATGTTGATATCTTTTGAAGTTGCAGGAATATAATCTGTTGGATCTAGTTCCTCTGGGCTAGCTTTACTAATCTTTTGAACGTTAAGTTGGTATTCTTCTTGATATAAAATAACATTCCCTTCAATTTGTACATAATCATATACGCTAAAATCCTCAATGTTCTTATTTAAATCCCATACTTTTGCTTCAATCATTCCTGTTTTATCTTGCAGTTTTAATGAGTAATAAGGCTTCCCATTTTTATTTTTAAGTTCTTGCTTGAATTTACATAAATACTTTTCAGTAATTGTATCCCCTTCTTTTAACGTGTTAATGTATTTCATCACTATTACCTCCAAATTTCTAATTATCTTTAACATTTCTATTATACCAGTATTTCATAGTAAATATCCACCTTAACCCGCAAAAAGACTATCCACCAGTGATGAATAGTCTTTTATAATTATTGTGGTAATAACTTTACACTTACTTCTTTCTTGTCTCTTCCTCTTATAAGTTTTACAGAAACCACATCATTAGGTTTGTATTCTTTTATTTTTGCAGATAATCTTTCCATAGATGATATTTTTTCCCCATCTACTTCAATAATAACGTCTCCTGCTTGAAGTCCTGCAGCGTAAGCTCCGCTGCCTTGTAGTACCTCTTTAACGTAGATGCCAATAGGAAAATCTAAAAGAGCTGCTGTCTCTTGTGTTACATTAGCCCCTATAATCCCGAGGTATGGCCTTAATACGGTGCCGCTATTCATGAGTTCTTCTACGATAGGTTTTACGTCATTAATTGGTATGGCAAATCCCATGCCTTCTATCTGGCTATCTACTAGCTTAATTGTATTGATACCAATAACAGTCCCTGCTGAGCCAACCAAGGCTCCCCCACTATTTCCTGGGTTTATTGCTGCATCTGTTTGAATGAGATTAAGTCGTTTATCTGGCAACTGTATTTCTCTATTGAGAGCACTAATAACGCCTGCTGTTATGGTATTATGGTAAGCCTCATTAATGGGGTTACCGATTGCAACTGCTAATTCTCCAACTTCTAGTGTATCCGAGTCACCCATTGGGGCTGGTTTTAAGTCTGATCTGATTGCTTCTGGTATTTCATCCTTATTGACCGATATAACAGCTATATCACTGGTTGAATCATTCCCTACCAATTGAGCTGGAACTCTTGTATTCCCTAAAAAAGTAACCGTTAAAGAGGTTGCTTGCTCAACTACGTGGGAATTTGTAATGATATGAATCTTATCATCTGTTACATCAAATATGATTCCTGATCCAAGACCTGGTTCTGTAAATTCACGATTCCATGCGTCTACAACGGTTCTTGAATTAATAATAGAGACTACTGATGGTCCGACTTTTTTTGCAATTTGTACAACGGGTGATTTGGCTGTCCCAGAATCTTGGCCTACCACCACATCCTTTACTTCATCATTAAACTTAAATTGTGATTTTTCTTCCCCAAGGTCTTGGGTGGTGTCCTCTCCAAAATTCGCTACAAATAGCCGGTTAGCAAAGGGCTGGATTAAGGAATAACTAACGCCTATGGTTCCACCGCCTACAATTCCAATAATCATTACTGCTACAATAAATTTCAACCAAGATGTCTTTTTACGTTTCGGTTGAATATCTTCTTTTATGGTTTCATAGTAGAATTCTTTTTTTGGCTCATACCGTGGTTCATCTACATGTTCACTAATGGGTTCACTGCTTACTTCACTGCTTACATGATCTGTTTCATATCCATATTCATCTTTATCAAAATCGCTCATATTATACCTCCTATATTGATGTAATCGTTCTACTAAATATTTATTATTAACCTTAGTATAATCTTTACTTTTGAATAGAATATGAACACATTGTAAAATATCATCTTTTAGACCCTTTTTGTAGATTTAGATACTGTAAAGGTAAATGTTGTTAATTCTTCTTGCTTAGATGTAACCCAAATTTGCTCGTTATGATTTTTGATGATTCCTTTAACAATGGCAAGGCCAAGACCTGTCCCTACTTTATCTTTTCCACGTGATTTATCTACTTTATGGAACCGATCCCATATATGATTAATATCTTCAGGTGGTATAAACATTCCGCTGTTACTAATAGATACATTTACCTTGTTAGCATTATATGTAGTCTCTACAACAATCAGTCCTTTGTCTTCTACAAATTTAAAAGCATTTTCTAGTAAATTGTGAAGGACCCGTATCATTAATTCTCTATCTGCGCATACCCATGTTTCGCCCTCAGATAAGATAACCTCAACACGATTTTGCTGTTCTAAACTAATTGGTTCAAAGTGTACTAAGATTTCTTTAATAAGTCTATTGAGTTCAAAGGGCTCTTTATTAATATTTACTTCATTGTTGTCTACTTTTGTAAGGGCTAAAATATCATTGGTCATTTTATTCATACGTTCTGCTTCATCTAATACGATTTGCAAGTACTTATTTTGCTGTTCTGGCGGTATGGTACCATCCATAATAGCCTGAACAAATCCTTTTACAGATGTAAGGGGTGTGCGAAGATCATGAGAAATATTTTCTATAAATAATTTTCTCATTTCTTCTATTTTATCTAGCTCATGGGCCATGTAGTTAAAGTTATAAGCGAGTTCTCCAATTTCATCTGAACGCTCCTCAAGTTCTATACGCCGGCCAAAATCTCCCCCTGCAATAAGCTTTGCTGCTTGATTCATTTCTTTAAGTGGCATGGTAATATATAAGGATAAAATATAGGTACATAAAAATGCCACTAAACTAGATAGTGATAATACTCTTATAAAAATAAACTTTACTTCTTGCACGATTTGCAAAACTTCTGGCATGGGTGTATGAATAAATAAGGCTCGCTCTACATTACCGTTAAGCACCATAGGATAACCAATGCTTAAAACAGGTTCTTTAAAATACTGCTCAAATCCACTTTCAATCCGAACAATTTCTTTTTGATAGACTTTTTGTAAGGCTTTATGGAAGATTGACTGGCCTATATGGGCCATATTTTCTTCTCCAGATACAATAATAATTTTACCCTCTTTATCCACAATCCATGTAGATGCATCTAAATATTTATCTAATACTTTTAATTCAAAGTTAATTTGGTTAACGTCAATAACCCCAGTTATAGCGGCTTTTTCATACTCTAATACAATTTGCTCCGCTTGTTTGACCATAACCTTTTCTGTGTAATTTATAAAATATGATTTAAATACATTTGAAAATACAATGCCAATAAAAAGCAAACTTCCCAGCAGTATGCTGATATAGACTGTAAACATTTTACTAAATACTGTACGAAACATAGCTGCCTCCGTTATTGTTCAAATTTATATCCTACACCCCACACTGTTTTAATACTCCAAGGATCATCTGATTTGAACTTATCCCTTAATCTTTTAATATGAACATCCACAGTTCTCGTGTCTCCAATGAAATCATATCCCCAGATTTGGTCTAATAGTTGCTCCCTTGTGAATACTTGGTTTGGATTACTTGCAAGAAAGAATAATACTTCTAATTCTTTTGGGGGAAGATCTAAAGTCTCCCCTTTATAGGTTACAGAGTAATTATCCATATCAATAACGATATTGGTGTATTCTATCTTACTTTTGCTTTCTTGTCTTAAGCTACTTCTTCTAAGGACTGCTTTTACCCTAGCAGTAAGTTCCTTTGTATCAAATGGTTTAACCATATAATCATCTGCCCCTAGTTCAAGGCCTAGGACCTTATCAAAGGTTTCCCCTTTAGCTGTTAGCATAATAATAGGGACATCACTGGTTTTCCTAATCTCCTTACAGACATCATATCCGTCCATTCCTGGTAACATAATATCTAATAAAATTAAATGGGGCTGATAGCTAAAAAATTCTTTTACAGCCTCTTTGCCATCATATACTTTTTTTGTTTCGTATCCTTCTTTTTCTAAATATAGGGATATTAATTCCCCTATGTTTTTATCATCATCTACTACTAAAACCCTTGATTTCATATGAATCCCCCTTATACCGTGTCATATAATCTTGTGTGATTACTTTAATTCCACTACTGTAACACCCGCTTCGCCCTCACCATATTTCCCTAACCGATAAGACTCTGCATGGGGATTTCGCCTCAACATTTGTTGGACTGCGGTCCTTAATGCACCTGTTCCTTTACCATGTATAATGGTAACGGTTTTAAGTCCAGCTAAATGAGCATCGTCTAGGTATTTATCTATGTTTTGTATCGCTTCATCTGATAATTGCCCTCTTACATCAATCTCCATGGAAATATGCTGTGACTTTGAAATATTTCTACTACCGCCTATGGCTTTTTCTTTTGTATTCTTCTTCTTTGCTTTTAGTACTTCCACGTACTGGAGATTTGAAATATGAACTTTCATTTGCATAATACCAAGCTGGACCAATACATTGCCTGAGCGGTCTGGGAGTCTTTGAACAATACCTGTTTGCCCGAGGGTTAGAACCCTAACCTCTTCCCCAATTTTCAAGTCTTTAACAGGCTTTAGTGTGTTTCTAGGTTTCATGGCTTGTTTCATGGTAGCATCGTGAGACTTAATCTTGTCTCTTAAGGCTTCTCTTGCTCCTTCAATGCCTCTGTCATTAAGCATTGTTTGGGATTTTCTTGCTTCTGCTTTAAGCTCTTTTACAATAAAATCTGTTTCTTCTTTAGCATCGTCTAGGATCAGCTTGGCTTCCATACGGGCTGCATCTAAAATCTTTTCTTTTTGTTTTGCCAATTCTTCTTTTTGGGCTTCCATTTTTTCTTTGAGCTTGCTTGCTTCTTCTCTATATTGAGTAGCTTTTTGTCTTTCGTTAATAGCTTGTTTTTTACTTTCTTCTAAATCTATAATGATTTCTTCTAGGTTAATATCTCCTTTTTCCATGAGTACTTTAGCTTCTTCTACTAAATAATTGGGGAGTCCTAGTTTTCTTGATATTTCAAATGCGTTACTTTTCCCAGGTATTCCAATTAATAGTTTATAGGTAGGTGAAAGGGTCTCTACATTAAATTCACAGCTGGCATTTTCTACGCCATTGGTTGATAGAGCATAAAATTTTAGCTCACTGTAGTGAGTTGTTGCTGCTGTTCTTATTTCTTGCTTACGAAGGTGCTCAAGTATTGCCATGGCAAGGGCTGCCCCTTCAACTGGGTCTGTACCAGAACCAAGCTCGTCAAAAAGAACAAGAGAGTTAAGGGTTAAATCTTCTAATATCTTAACAATATTGTTCATATGAGATGAGAAGGTACTAAGGCTTTGCTCAATACTTTGCTCGTCTCCTATATCTGCAAAAACGTCATCAAATACGGCTATTTCAGATTTATCATCTGCTGGGATATGGAGTCCTGCCTGGCCCATTATAGTCAGTAATCCCAGGGTCTTTAGTGTAACTGTTTTGCCCCCTGTATTGGGACCTGTTACTAAAAGAGTTGTAAACTCCCCTCCTAAGTACACATCTATGGGAACGACTTCTTTAGGATTTAAGAGGGGATGTCTTGCCCTTCTTAGATTAATATAACGATTGGTATTAAGCTTAGGCTCTATTGCCCTCATCTCAATGCCGAGTTCTGCCTTTGCAGATATAAAATCTAATAATGACAAGGCCTCTAATGTAAGGTTAATCTCTATGAGCTCATCTTCCACCAAAAAAGTAAGGTCTGTTAGAATTTTTTCTATTTCTGCTACTTCTTTTAGCTCTAGTTCTCTTATTTTATTACCGATTTCAACCACTGCCATAGGCTCTATAAAAAACGTAGCCCCTGTAGAGGATTGATCATGAATAATTCCCGGGAAATTCCCTTTGTGCTCAGACTTTATTGGCACACAGTATCGATCTTGGCGAATGGTAATAACAGGATCTTGTAACATGGTTTGGTAATGCCTTGACTGAATAATGCTATTGAGTTGTTCTCTAATTCTAGCATTATGACTTTTTATTTCTCTTCTAATATTAAATAAGGTTCTGGTTGCATCGTCTGCAAATTCATCTGGACCTATAATACACCTGTTAATCTCGTGCTCAATATGAGGGAATGTCATAACCTGCTCAAATATAGGATCTAAGGCCGGGTAAAATTGTTCTTTCCCTTCATTTTTGGCATAGTCTTTGACCCTTTTAGCGCACCGCATAACATCCGCTATATGGACCAGTTCTGTGCTGGCTAAAACGGCCCCTATTTCCACGCGCTTTAGGGCTATTCGTATATCTTTAAGCCCTCCCATTGGGATGCGCCCTTTTCTAAATGACATACTCACGGCATCAGCTGTTTCTTTTTGCCGTTTAGTGACTTCTTCAATGTCAGAACTTGGCATTAGTGCTTTTATTTTTTCTATTCCCATTGGTGAATGGGCCTTTGACAATAACTTTTCAATTATTTTATTATATTCAAGGGTTTTTAATACTTTACTATTCATATTTCCCTACCTTTAACTTGTAATTAATTGCACAATATATCGCTTATTATCTTATTGTACCAATTAACACCCCTAAATATCAAGTCATTTCAAATCCCTGGTACTCTAACGCTCTTTACATAGTTTCTTTTGTAATACGAATTATCTAGTTTTGCAATACTAATCCCCTTGGAGCTATTAGAATGGATAAATTTCCCATCTCCTACATAGACGCCAACATGAGAAATATTACCTCGATTTATTCCATTGGTATCAAAAAATATAAGATCTCCGCTTTTAAGCTCATTTTTAGGTATGGTCCGCCCATTAAGGACTTGCATACTGGAAGTCCTATTAATATCAATATCAAATTCTTTGTATATGCCCTGAGTAAAGCCTGAGCAATCTACCCCGCTTCTTAAATTAGTCCCTCCCCACACATAAGGCGTCCCAATAAATTTCTTTCCATATGCAACGATTTGTTCACCTAGCATTGGGATTTCGGGTATATAGCTAGCGTTTTGGACTGATACGTATTGTTTACTGATCCACACCTGAGTCTTATTATCTTCAATCCTATACCACTCTTGATATTGACCTGTAACCATAACATCTGTATTACTTTTATGACCTACTACCTTGGAAGATAGGTCTGGCCCTGTCCTTATGTTAACCTTACTTGTTGTAACTTTGCCTTTCATCCCTATGGCCACTGGGAATATGTTTGAATGTAATTCCTTTGCTTCTATATCTGTCTTTATAATACTTGTACTAGATATAATTATTAAGGATATCATTAAAATCCTTGCTAATTTTCTCATACTGTCCACTCCTCTTATTTTCATCCTATAAATGTTTCCTAGTTATTAAATAAATATCTAACCTATTAAAATACTATTATTTTTATAAGTATAACCATTTTTACGAAAATAAAACCTGCAAATACAATATTTGTAGGTTTTATAAGTGGTGTGGTCTTTATCTTACCAAGTATATTTAGTTAAATGGCCGTGATTTTCCATTCTAGAAAAATTATTTTGACGTAATCCTTCATATAAAACAATGGCGACTGAATTAGATAAGTTTAATGAACGTATGTCTTCTTTCATAGGAATCCGTATGCAGGTGGCCTCATTGTCTTTTAAGATTTCTTCTGGGATGCCTGCTGTTTCTTTGCCAAACATAATAAAACAGTCCTCTTCATACTGTGGTTCATCATAGGTATGTTTTGCTTTGGTAGTGGCCATATATATTTTGGCATTAGGGTATTTAGAAATAAAATCTTCATAGCTTTCATGGACATGTAAGTCTAATCGTTCCCAGTAATCTAACCCAGCTCTTTTGACAGATTTTTCATCTATACTAAATCCAAGGGGTTTAATAAGATGTAAGCTGGTCCCTGTGGCTGCGCAAGTTCTAGCAATATTTCCTGTGTTTTGGGGTATTTCTGGCTCTAATAAAACAATCTTCATATAGCACCTTCTTATTGATTTTGTATTTATTCCTTGCTTATTTTAGTTAATTATTATATGATAGTACTTATTACTTAGGAGTGTGTGCTATGACAAATTCAACTAGTCTTTTAAAGTCAAAAGGGTTAAAAGTAACACCCCAACGTTTAGCAATCTTTAACGTTCTCTATCATACAACCTGTCACCCTAGTGCTGAGACTATTTATAATGCATTACAAGAAACTCATCCAACTATGAGTCTTGCTACTGTTTACAAGACACTTGATTGTTTTAAAAAAAATGATCTTGTTCAGGAGCTCAATGTTGGCGAAGATTCATTTCGTTATGACGTTACTGTAGCGTCTCATCCGCATCTTATATGTGTAGAGTGCCATAAAGTTTTCGATATGGAATCTAAAATTTTGCAAAATATTAGGGAAGAAGTAAGTGCAGAAACTAAATTCAAGCTTATAACCGAGCAACTTTATTTTTATGGCGTTTGCCCGGATTGCCAATAATAATACGACCTTCCTTAGGTAAGTTTTAACTAGGAAGGTCGTATTGTTTTATATATACTTTTTAACGAATATCTCAATTCTTCCAAGGGCTTCTTTAATTTCATCAATAGAGTAGGCATAAGAACATCTTATGTACCCTTCTCCACTTTCACCAAAGGCTGTCCCTGGTACAACGGCTACTTTTTGATCATATAATAATTTTTCGCAAAACTCTTCAGATGTTAAACCTGTTCTTTTAATAGATGGAAAAACATAAAATGCTCCTAAAGGTTCAAAGCACTCTAGCCCCATGCTGATAAATCCTTCCATCATTACACGTCTTCTTTGATCGTAGGCATTTTTCATCATTTCCACATCTGGCCCACCATTTTTCATAGCTGCAATAGCTGCATATTGGCTAGTGGTTGGGGCACTCATAATGGCATACTGATGTATTTTTGTCATAGCCCCAATAAGCTCTTCAGGCCCTAGTGCATAACCAAGTCTCCAACCAGTCATTGCAAATGCTTTAGAAAAACCACTTAGTATAATGGTTTTCTCGTACATTCCTTCAATGTTAGCTATTGAAACATGATCCTGCCCATAAGTTAATTCTGCATATATCTCATCTGAAATAACGAGAATATTCTTATCTCTAAGTACATCTGCAATGGCCTCTAAATCTTCTCTTTCCATAATACCACCGGTTGGATTGTTAGGGTACGAGAGGATGATTGCTTTTGTTTTAGGTGTTATATGGGCCTCTAGCTCCTCAGCTGTTAGCTTGAATCCGTTATCCGCTCTGGTAGGAATCGGAACTGGCACGCCACCTGCTAAAACTGTACAAGGTTTGTAAGATACAAAACTTGGTTCTGGAATTAAAACTTCATCCCCTTCTTCTATAATACTCCTAAATACGAGGTCAATCCCTTCACTACCACCCACCGTAATTAACGTCTGGGATACTGGTGAATAGATTAAATCAAAACGTCTATGCATATAAAGGCAAACTTCCTCACGAAGTTCTTTGAGCCCTGCATTTGCTGTATATACCGTTCTTCCTTTTTCTAGGGAATAAATCCCCTCTTCTCTTATGTGCCATGGGGTATCAAAGTCTGGTTCCCCTACACCTAATGATATTGCATCGCCCATTTCCGTTACAATATCAAAAAACTTTCTTATTCCGGACGAAGGGATGTTTTTTACTTTCTCTGAAATCAAATTTTCTATCATGGTGATATGATCATCCTCTCATCTTTTTTAACTTCTCCAAAAACTATTCCGTGATCTTTATATTTTTTCATTACAAAGTGGGTTGCAGTACTAAGTACTGATTCTAAAGGCGCAAGTTTCTGTCCTACAAAAAGAGCAACTTCTTGCATATTTCTTCCTTCTATAATGACAGTAAGGTCAAAACCACCAGACATTAAGTACACTGATTGTACTTCCCTGAACCTATAAATCCGCTCTGCTATCTTATCAAATCCCTGCCCTCTTTGAGGTGTTACCTTAACTTCAATAAGAGCTGTTACCATTTCTTTTTCTGTGTTGTTCCAGTTTACTAGGGTTTTATAACCACAGATAACTTTTTCTTTTTCTAATTGTTTTATTTCTTCTGCTACCTCTTCTGCTGTAAATCCTAGCATAACTGCTAGATCTGCAACATCATACCGACTATTATCTTCCAATAATTCCAATAACTCTTGGCGCAAATAAATCCCTCCAGTCTTTGAATATATTATTATCTTATCATTTTTTACCACTTATTACAATAAAACATCTATTCCTGACTCCCATAAATTACAATGATTTTTGAAATGCTTTGTATAAATCATCACTCTCAGGGGGTTGTATCTCTTCTTTAATACCATCTGTTATCATGTATTTCCCATCTTTAGTAATCTTTCCGATAATATTAGCTGTAATCTCTAATTTAGCTAGTTCCTCTAAACACTTCTCACCTTCAAATGTAGTCATAATCATGCAACCACTAGAAATAAGATGATAAGGAGAAATCTCAAACACTTCACAAATCTTCTGAGTTGCTTCTTTTACTAAAATCTTATCCATTTGAATTGTAACGCCTACCTTGGCACACTCAGCGACTTCCCATATGGCTCCTAATATGCCGCCTTCTGTGGCATCATGCATACTGGTTATCTTGCATTTGCGTGCTATTTGGCTCTCAGGAACAACTGATAAATAATCACCGAATTTTTTGCCGGCTAAAACAAGATCTTTGCCTAGTTTTTTAGTGAGGACCTCTTCATATTCATTAGCCAGTATAGCAGTACCTTCTAGGCCTGCCCATTTTGTTAAGATAATATCCTGTCCTACAAGCGCCCCTTTAGTCGCTACCATATGCTCTTTTTTGACTTTCCCTATAACTGTCGTGGATACAACCGGCCGAGTTACTGCATCAGTGATTTCTGTGTGACCACCAATAATTTCTATATTGCTTTCTCTTGCAGACCTTGTGATATCTTCCATAATCGTCTTAAAGTCCTCTTCCCTACTACCTGGTGGCAGTAATATGGTTACTAATATGCCTACCGGTTCTGCTCCTGATGTGCTCACATCATTACACGATATATGTACTGCTAATTTCCCAATATGCTGGGTAGCACCTGTTATAGGATCTGTTGAGAGTACAATATTTTCATTCTGTGCAAATTCTAAAACGCTGCAATCTTCTCCTATATTTGGCCTTACGACTACTTCTGATCTTTTGTGCAATATTTTATCAAAAATGGCTGATTGTAATAGCTCATTTGAAACCTTACCTATTTTCATGACTTTACACCTCTAGTTAATTTTCTTTATTTTTCATATAACCTTAATTATATACTACATCTTACAACATTAACAGAGCAAAAAAGAGTAAAACTGGCAAAGACTCGCCAGTTTACCCTTTCGATTTTGGACTTGATACAAGGGCTGCTAAATAACTAAAGGCAACAGCTGCTGCAATGCCAGATGCACTCGCCTTTAACCCACCTGATAAAACCCCCATTATTCCTGCCTGATCTACTTCTTGCATAACACCTTTCGTAAGGGAATAACCAAATCCTACTATAGGGACTGTAGCCCCTCCTCCCGCATAATTTACTAAAGGCTCATATAACCCAAGACCTGTAAGGATTGAACCTACTACAACAAATATAACCATAATCCTACCTGTCATTAGCTTGGTTCTATCCATTAATATTTGGGCAATAACACATATTAAACCACCTACTACAAAACTACGTACATACTCCATCTTTTCACTTCCTTTTCGTTAATGCTCTTTCTATGGCAACGGCGTGAGCAATACCTGGGATTGTTTCTCCTTGTTGCATGCTACCAGGACTTAACATTGCCCCTGTTGCTACAAATAGAATTTTATTCCACTTACCTTTCTTAATCTCCTTGTAAAGATATCCTGAAAACACAACCGCACTACAGCCGCAACCACTACCGCCTGCATGAGTATCCTGGCTATTAGGATCATAAATTTCAATCCCACAATCTGTTAGTATATCTTCAATTTGATACCCTTCTTTACTGGCTAACTCTATTAGAAGATTTCTTCCGTACTCACCCAAATCGCCTGTAATAATAAGGTCATAGTAATCTGGTGTTTTTCCTGTGTCTTTAAAATGTTGAACAATCGTATCTGCTGCCGCTGGGGCCATGGCCGCTCCCATATTCATAACATCACTAATCCCTAAATCAACAATTCTTCCTGTTGTAATACTTGTTATATAAGGGCCACCCCCATCTTTAGCAATAACAATTGCTCCGCTCCCTGTAACGGTCCACTGGGCTGTCAAAGGCCTTTGGGTTCCTAACTCAAGAGGAGACCTAAATTGCTTTTCAGCCCCACAAAAATGACTACTGGTAGTTGCTATAACATAATCTGCAAATCCACCATCTATAATCATTGCTCCTAAAGACATAGACTCAGCCATGGTAGAACATGCACCAAATACGCCAAAAAAAGGAATATTAAAATCTCTTATCCCAAAGGTGGTCCCCGTTAACTGATTAAGAAGATCGCCTGCAACGATGTATTGTATCTCTTCTTGTTTAAGTTTAGCATTTGTAAGAACCGCTTTTATGGTTCCTTTTACAAATTTACTCTCCGCTTTTTCCCATGTTTCTTCTTCCCAAAGTTCATCCTCTGTTGTCCTCTCAAAATAGCTCCCTAGTGGTCCTTCAGCCTCTTTAGGCCCTACTGTAGAAGATGTTGCTATAATACTAGGCGGATTCTCTAGTATGACGGTTTGTTTCCCTGTATGCTTTCCCATTTAATCACATCCTGCTTTTTATTTAATAAAATAATAAATAATCCCAACGGCAGTGCTAGATATTATGCCGTACACAATAACTGGCCCTGCTATTGTAAATATCTTAGCCCCCAAACCAAAAACATATCCTTCTGCCTTGTGTTCTACAGCAGCACTTACCATAGAGTTTGCAAATCCTGTAATAGGGATGGCTGACCCGCCACCAGCGTATTTACCGATTCGTTCATAAACATTAAGGGCCGTTAAGGCAGCTCCTAAAAATATAAGGATAACACTAGTAAACCCTGCTGATTCTACTTTTGTAAGTCCAAATCCTATAAGCATATTCGTAATAATTTGTCCAAGAGTGCAGATGACCCCGCCAACCCAAAAGGCTCTAAAGGAGTTGGTTATTACTTTGTTCTTAGGAGAAGCCTTATCCACCATCTGAGGATATTTATCTTTCATTTGGTCAATCTTGTTCATTATATACACCTATCTTCCTTGTTGAAGTGCTGGTACTAGCCAGTATAATAAGGAACCTATAGACTTTCCGAGTCCAAGTACCACAATCATAATGGCCATTCCACCTGTTAACTTAAACCTTCTGTTCATAATCGGTAAAACATTAAGGAATTCTGCTAAGGCTACTAATAAGCTACCCACAAAAATCCCATTAGTGGCTCCTATAATGACTAACCCTATATAACCAAGGGGTATTGAAATAGGCCAAAAACTTATAAGTGTCCCTCCTATTCCTCCAAATATAATACAGTTTTCATAAAGGAATATATATCCTCTAGTATTACTTCTTTCTATTAGCCTAGGTACAATACCTAAAGCTGTAATAAGAGCAAACACCCCAGCTGCAACCACCACCCCACTACTAAATCCAATTAAAATCATTCCTATTCTACTTAATATCATTCCTATTCTACTTAATATCATTTCTATTCCCTTTCATTGGACTCCTATTAGAGATATCTACTAGGCAAGCATCAATGTCCGTGTCGTATTTATTCATTTCTATTTGAATAGGTGTTGGATCATTGGTTAGCTTTATAACGCCAAATTGATTGTAAAAAACAATAATCCCCACGCCTATTCCAATGGAATAGGGAATACCAATCCAGTTAGGATGAGTGGGCTTTACACCTGTTAACATCTCCTGTATAGATATAAATACTTTAACCAAAGAGACATCTTCATGGTAAGCCATTATTGTAATTGTTGAGCCGACAAAAAGGGTCAGTGCAACCACTGCTACTTTAGCAACTTCCCATAGCTTACTTTCTTTATAATCTTCCGGTAAAAACTGAAGAACAACACTCTCTTCACCTTCATTTGAAATCGTAGCACTGGGAAATTCCTTAAGAATCGATTTTATAATATCTATAACCCCAATAATGTAGTTAGCCTTTTTATCTTCGGATATGCTAAAAACAATAATATTTTCCACTTGTCTTTGGGCATGCCCAGGCGCACTAATTTCTGCAATATCTTTAAGCTGAATTAGTTTTTTCTTAGTAACTGTAGTTTTCCTATGAGGACTGATATAAATATCCACTCACACATTCCTCCCTTTTCATCTCCTGATCATAAACAAAAATCCCCTGAGTTGGTTGTTTATGTTTCATATAGTAAAAGCAACCTCCCCACCCTGTAATAATGACTAACATAATAAAAAATAAAATAATAATTCTTCCCCGTATTCTCTCTCCCTTAGTAACCATACATCTTCTCCTTTCTACTCTCTCATCATTATTTTATTATCTGCATTTCCAGTTTAAATATACATATTTTTTAGTAATGTAGTATAATAGGGTCTTATAAAAGGTTTTGTAGGAGGAATTTAAATGAGCAAACTATATTTTTGGTACGGCGCTATGAACTGTGGTAAAACCACTCACTTACTGCAAGTTATTCATAACTACGAAAGCCAAAACATGAACACTATTTTATTAAAATCAAAACACGATTCTAAGGGTGATGATTACGTCATATCTAGACTTGGCATTAAGAAAAAAGTAGATGTTCTGGTAAATACAGAGACAAATATTTTAGAAATGATTCATGGCTTTTTAGCTGAAAAAGGCCAAATACATTGCATCATGGTTGACGAAGTTCAATTTTTAAAAGCTAGTCACATTGATCAATTACTACAAGTGGCAGTAGAATATAATATACCTGTTATGTGTTACGGTCTAAGAACTGATTTTCGTATGGATGGTTTTGAAGGGAGCTCAAGATTATTAGAACTTGCCCATAGTATTGCCGAAATTAAAAATATTTGTAGCTGTGGTAAAAAAGCTACTTTAAATGGTCGAAAAATTAATGGTAAGTTCGTATTTGATGGGGCTCAGGTGGTCATTGATAATCAGGCTGAAGTTGAATATGAAGCCCTCTGTCCAAAGTGTTTTTTTGCACTAAAAAAAGCAAGTCATTAAGGATAACCTTAAGGACTTGCTTTTTAAATATATTTTCTATAAACTATCTGGGAAATCTTTTCTAAATGCTGCTACTAATTTTTCTTGCCAATCTGATACTGCCTCTAATTCTCCAAAAAAGAATCGCAAGCTTTTTGGCTCTTGCTTAAATCTTAAACCACCTATAAGTTCTCTATGGCCATATAACCATATGATTCTATCAATAGCATATTTAACTTGGGATAATGTAAATACGCGCCTTGGCATTGCAAGCCTTAACAATTCCATGTTAGAGAATGTTTCTGTTCCATCGTCTTCACGTTGCTCCGACATGGTCCCTCTTTCCATACCACGCACACCACTAGCAATATATAATGCTGCTGCAAGGGCTCCTGCTGGGTATTCTGACTGGGGAATATGATTAACAAATCTCATAGCATCTATATGGCAACCAAGTCCCCCTGCAGGTGTAACAACTGGTACGCCTGCTTTAACTAATTCATCAACCATATAAGAAATGAATTCCGGTCCTTGATTAATATAATCTTCATCCATAGATTCTTCTAACCCTACTGTTAAGGCTTCCATCTCTCTTACAGACATACCACCGTATGTAAGGAATCCTTCATATAAAGTTACAAGTTCTCTCATTTCTTTATATAATTTTTCACTACTCGTAGCAATTCCGCCACCTCTAGCAAATCCAAGCTTACGCGCTGAAAAATAAATAATCTCACATAAATCCATCATTTCACGTGTGATTTCTTTAATACTCATGGACTTGCAAGCTTCTTCTCTTTCTTTAATAAAATAAAGGTTGTCCGTGAGTAAACTTGCATCTAAGACAATCATAAGGCCATTTTCATCACATACTTTTCTGACATCTTTAAGATTTTGTAACGAAAAAGGTTGTCCACCGATTAAGTTCGTTCCAGCTTCCATACGAACAAAAGCAATTTTTTCTTTGCCATTGGTTTCTATAATTCCTTTAAGCTTATCGATATCCATGTTGCCTTTAAAAGAACATGTGCTTGTTACATTTATAGCTTCATCTATGGTGATCTCTTCAACAGATCCGCCATTTAATCCGATATGAGCCTTAGTCGTTGTAAAATGGTAGTTCATAGGCACAATAGAGCCTTCTTTTACGTAAGTTTGCATAATAATATTTTCACAGGCTCTACCTTGGTGAGCTGGGAGGAAATATTCTGTTCCAAATAACTCTGTTATTTTAGAATTAAGTCGTGTAAAGGTTTCACTACCTGCATAACTATCATCCGCAACGAGCATAGCTGATTGTTGACGATCACTCATGGCATTAACGCCACTATCTGTTAGCATATCCATATAAACATCTCTATTATTTAATAAAAATGTATTATTACCTGCTTTTTGCATATACTCAAGACGCTCTTCAATAGGGGGTAATGCTAATTTTTGTATAATTGACACCTTATGCATTTCAAGTGGGATCTTTTCACCGCTAAAAAACTTTACTTTCGACATTTTTTGTCCTCCATATCAATATTATGTTTATGACTTCTTCACTACATCATACCATAGGATTACACAATATTCTACACTATTTATTGAGTCAATCCTCTTCTTTTACTTTTTTAAGTAATTCTAAATAATCCTCTGAAGATAGTATCCCTGAAATCCGGTGTTTATCATTGATAATATAAGTCGGAACAAGATCTACATTTAGTTTCTCTGCCATTTTTCGGTCATTTTCAATTTCTAAATAGTACTGGTTAGAGTGAAACATTTTCATTATCTCATCTTTGTTAAGACCTACATCTTCTCCAATCTTGCTTAGAACTTCTAAGTCACCTATATCTAAACTTTTTGCAAAATGCCCATTCAATATTTTAGTTGTAACTTCTTCACTTTTCCCAAATTCTTTTGCATAATAATTAAGTCTATGAGCATTAAATGTATTAGCCGCTACTGTTTTGTTATAATTATAAGACAATCCTTCAGCTTCGACTTTTGCTTGGGTTTTTTCCATAATTCTTTGGGCTTTCCCTAGGGGCATTTCATATTTATCTGCAAATTGCTGCACTGGATCTGCCTCTTTATTTCGCTCTTTTGTAGGATCCAACTCTAAACTTCTATAGTTCATTTCTACCTTACCCCATAGATCAGTTTCTTTTAAAGCTTCCTCAAATTTCTTTCTACCTATATAACAAAAAGGACAAACAAAATCTGACCAAATATCAACTTTTATATTTTTTGCATTCATGTTATTGCCTCCTTAGTTCATTTGTGTATATATGACCTTTATACTTGGTTTTTACATATAATCTTACTATATCCATTATTTTAGCATAAAATTCTACATTAACCTAGCTAATAGCCGTTGCTCTTTCATCAGAAATATCATATAATTAGGTTATATTAATATAACTTTCAATCCTATCACATATTATAAGGGGGTTTTACAATGGATAAGAAGAATAATAAACTAACCACTGCAAACGGTGCTCCTGTCGTTGATAATCAAAACGCCATGACGGCTGGGCCAAGAGGTCCTATGTTACTACAAGATGTATGGTATCTAGAAAAACTTGCACACTTTGATCGTGAAGTCATCCCCGAAAGGCGAATGCATGCCAAAGGCTCTGGTGCCCATGGTACTTTTACTGTAACCCATGATATTACTCAGTATACAAAAGCAAAGATTTTCTCTGAAATCGGCAAACAAACGGATTTATTTATGCGTTTTTCTACTGTCGCTGGGGAGCGAGGAGCTGCAGATGCTGAACGTGATATTCGCGGATTTGCTATGAAATTTTATACCGAAGAAGGGAACTGGGACTTGGCCGGAAACAATACCCCTGTATTTTTCCTTCGTGATCCACATAACTTTCCTGATTTAAATAGAGCTGTTAAACGAGATCCTCGTACCAATATGAGAAATGCAACAAACAACTGGGATTTTTGGACATCCTTACCTGAAGCCCTTCACCAAATTACCATTACTATGAGTGAACGGGGTATCCCTACATCATACAGACATATGCATGGGTTTGGTAGCCACGCATTTAGTATGATTAATGCAGATAATGAGCGGGTATGGGTTAAGTTCCACTTTGAAACCCAACAAGGAATCAAAAACTTAACAGATGCTGAAGCTGCTGAAATTGTTGCTAATGATCGTGAAAGTCATCAAAGAGATTTACTTGAGAGCATCGATAAGGGTGATTTCCCAAGATGGACCCTGTTTATTCAAGTAATGACCGAAGAAGAAGCCCTTAATATGCCCTATAATCCTTTTGATTTAACAAAAGTATGGTATAAAAAGGACTTCCCACTAATAGAAGTTGGCTATATAGAACTTAACCGAAACCCAGCAAACTATTTTGCTGATGTTGAGCAAGCTGCTTTTAATCCTGCAAATGTGGTTCCTGGTATAAGCTTCTCTCCTGATAAGATGCTACAAGGTAGATTGTTCTCTTACGGAGATGCTCAGCGTTATAGACTTGGGGTTAACCATTACCAAATTCCAATTAATGCACCTAAATCGCCTACTAATGTTTATCACCGGGATGGGCAAATGAGAGTTGATGATAATGCAGGTAGTACGATTGGTTATGAGCCTAATAGTTTCGGTAAGTGGCAAGCTCAGCCTGAGTTTAAAGATCCTGCTCTTGCCCTTAGTGGCGCCGCCGATATTTGGAACTTTAGAGAAGATGATGATGATTATTACACACAACCTGGTAAACTCTTTAGATTAATGAGCCCAGAAAAACAGCAAGTACTGTTTGATAATACTGCTAGAAACATGAGTGGCGTTCCAGATGCAATCAAATTTAGGCATATTGGAAACTGTTTAAAGGCAGATCCAGCTTACGGCAAAGGCGTAGCTGACGCTCTTGGGATTTCTCTTGACCATGTAAAATAAAATCACAAAAGACCACCTAGGGATTCCAATCCTTAGGTGGTCTTAATTATTTAACCTCTTATTTTGCTTGGCTAAGTCTCTTGTTAGCATCTCTTCTAACCAATGAGTAGACAACGGCCATAGTCGGAACACCTATTAGCATGCCAACAATGCCGAACATTTTCCCTGCCATAACAATGGCTAACAATACCCAAAAACCATCTAGCCCTATAGCCTTACCAACAACTTTAGGATAAATTACATTTCCCTCTATCTGCTGTAAAATAGTAATAAATATAATAAATATAAGCGCCTTTATTGGGCTTTCCATGAAAATAATAAAGGCTGATGGAATAATCCCAAGGTATGCCCCTATGACCGGAATAAGCCCTGTGATGGCAACTAGCACACTCACTAAGGGTGCATATGGTATCCTCAAAATAACCATACCTACAAAACAAAGGAGTCCTAGGATTAATGATTCAATCATCTGCCCACCTATAAACTTACTAAAGGTATCATTAATTTCACTCATTATATAGGTGAGTCTTTTTGCCGTTTTTTCATTCATATAAGCTTTATTCATTTTTGCCACAATAGCAATAAGTTTTTCTTTTGAGAGTAAAATATAAATAGAAAATATGACACCAATAAATAATTCTAAAACCCCTGCTGTAAATCCTATGGTCATATTAATTAAGGCGTTAACTGTATTGGCTGTAAATTTAGTTAAGGATGATGTTAAGTTGTTTAGATTAGCAAGTATTTGATCCCATATATCTTGTGATATTCCTAAATTCATATATAATTTATTACCATATTTTTGAATCACTTTTCCATACCCTGGTAATGTTTCTACTAAGGATGTCATACTCTTCACGACCTGTGGGACTATAAATAAAATCATCAGTATAATCACTGTAATGGTAAAGGCATAGGTCAATATAACAGATAGGACTCTCTTATCCCTTTGTATCCACTCAACTTTGGGAGATAAGCCTTTCAAAAACTTCTCTTCAATAAATCTAAGTAGTATGTTTAATATAAATGCCACGCATATTCCTATAACCAAAGGTGATATAACCCCCATTATATAAGATAGTGCGCCTGCAACAATCCTTATGTTAGATAATCCTAAGTACAGAACTATCATATAAGTTGAAATAAAAATGTACCTTTTTATACTTTTATCAACTATAATTCTTCCTCCCCACTTAGTACCAACACCTGAACTTCTAGCACCCGTCTGAAATCTGTTTTCGTTACAGTAATCTTTAGGTTTTCATATAAAAAGCTATCGCCTTCATTTGGTATCTTACCAAGTTCCCCTATTACAAATCCACCAACGGTGTTAGACTCATACTCTTCATCTATGTCAAATAAATCAAACATCTTATCAATATTGGCACTACCCGATATCTTATATTCATTTTCTTTTACTTGTTCAAATTCCTGTATAATCTCATCATGTTCATCCCAGATTTCTCCGACTAATTCCTCCAAGATATCCTCTAATGTAACAATTCCAGCCGTCCCGCCATACTCATCTGTTATAACTGCCATATGAGATTTTGTTGTTTGCAGCAATTTTAATAAATTAGAAATCTTAGTCGTGGCAGTGGCCCAAATAACTGGTTTTATAATATCTTTAACCGTTTTTTTAGTATCTTCTGAGTGTAAGTAGTGGTGAAAGTTCTTCTCATGAATAACCCCTATTATATCGTCAATACTTGTTTCATATACCGGCATTCTAGAATAACCGCTCTCAACAAACATATCACTGATTTGCTCATCGGAATAGGCTAAATCTATTGCTATCACATTAACCCTTGGAGTTAAAACATCATTCACATCAAGATCATTAAACTCAATGGCTGAGCGAATTAGTTCTCTTTCTTGCGCATCAATACCCCCCTCATTTTGAGCCTCATCAATAATCGTGAGTAACTCTTCTTCCGTAATACTTCGATCATCATCTACTTTAAACACCAAAGATAATAACTTTTTCCATGACATAAAAAATAAGTTAAATGGTGTAAAAAGAAAAATCAAAACTCTAAGACTGGGTGCAACCCACATAGCAAACTTTTCGGGTGATTCTTTTGCTAAGCTTTTCGGTGATATTTCACTGAAAATAAGGATGAGAACCGTCATAACAACGGTTGAAATTGCAACACCCGCAGTTTGAAAGTATTTGGTAAATATAACTGTTCCAATAGATGCTGCAGCAATATTAACTATATTGTTACCAATTAATATTGTAGATAAAAGCACATCATACTTTTGGGATAAGGCTAATGCCGCTTTTGCCTTTTTGTTGTTATTATTAGCAAGGTTTTTAAGACGTATTCTGTTCAGGGCTGAAAAGGCTGTTTCTGATGCTGAAAAATAAGCTGACATCAGTATTAAAAGCCCCAAGATTATTATAAGTTGTGTAATATCCCTATCCATTAGTTGCTAAATCCTTTCAAAATATTTGTATGTTTGGGTACGTTAAAAAGCCCATAATTAAGAAGGCAACACTTAATAGAAAAATCTAATGTTACGTCTTTCAAAATGACAGGCTTGGTAATCATAATTATTCTTAATATAGATGAGTTTAAGGGGGGATCCTCCAAAGTTAATTCCTCTTTCATTACGTATTGTAAATTCTTAGACTTAATATTATCACTATAATACTAATTTTACAAGTATAATTAACTTAAATTTATAAAGTTAAAGCCTAAGATATACCCCTATGTTTAATGGCTAACCCTTTTAAGAAATTTCTAACGTAACGATCGCCACATTCCATATAGTTTTTATGCCCTTCTTTTCTAAAAACAGCGCTTAATTCTCCTTTAGATATGGTAACGCCTGCTAGTTCTAATATCTCTAGCATATCATCACTTTGTAAGGACAAAGCTATCTTAAGTTTTTTGAGCACAACATTATTAATACTCCTGGTATTCTTAATGGCTAGTACTGGTTTTTCATTTTGCCCTGGCTTTGGTTCTTGCCTGCCTCTTTTAAAAATAATGAAACCATTTAAGAAACATTCTAGTTCCTCATTACTGCACATCATATCTTCATCGTCTTCATCTTCTTCCGATCCCAAATCTGTCTCTTGATCATAGTCTCGGCTATCTGATTTTGTAAGAATCTCTTGGAGCTCATCCTTACTAATATCAACCCCACCTAGTTTAAATATCTCAATCATATCTATATCTTTTATATCTAAAGCATACCTTAATCTAATTAATATATCACTGTTTGTCATTTCTACCTCCATGTTTTAAAATATACATACATTATAGCATACTATTGTTATTCTTTGTCTATTAATAAAATTGCAACTTCGACTCTATATGTTATACTATAGTATAAACTTAAAAATATAAAATATGGGGTGGAAAATGAAAAGTATAAGAACGAAATTAATCATGTATTTCGGGCTGATTATTCTATTTTCAAGTGTGGCTATTGGGGCACTTGGATTTATGAACAGCCTAAGTGGGATGAAAGATATTCAAACCCAAATGCTAGTAAATAAATTAGAAGGTGATAATACTTTAGTTACAAAATTTAAACTTTAAAAGATCAATATAGTATATAATACATTCATTACAGAATTAATAGGGGGGGATTTTTTTGAGTCTAATAGGAAATATTATCTGGATTTTGTGTGGCGGTTTTGTAACAGCTTTGGGGTGGTTATTAGCTGGACTTTTATGTTGTATAACCATCATAGGAATACCCTTTGGACTGCAATGCTTTAAGATAGCAGGTGTTGTGCTTGCTCCTTTTGGCAAAGATATTTCCAGTGGCAATTTTGGTGCTGGTGGATTAATAGGGAATCTCTTGTGGATTATCTTTCTAGGATGGGAACTTGCCCTAAGTCATGTGGTAGCTGGCCTTTTGTGTTGTATAACCATTGTTGGGATTCCATTTGGACTCCAGCATTTTAAACTAGCCAAACTAGCATTCGTACCTTTTGGTTCATCCATAAGCTAAAAACAAAAGCAGCCCTCGTAAAAAGGCTGCTTTTATTTTAGTTATTTAATAATTCTGTATTGTCCTATAAGCGGTAGTTCTTCCGCTTTACCACCGAAAGCACCTATCAGTCCCATGATACCAAAAACCAGTATTGCAATGCTAAGTAGCATGGATACAGTTCCTCCTATAATAGGAATATAGCGCAGAACTGCATTGGATGCTGCACCCGCAATCCAAAGCAATAACGCTTGATTGGCATGAAATTTCCCAAATTCAGATTCTGGGCAAGCAATAAGCGGTAAGAAAAAAAGTAAGTAGGCAAGACCTGCCACGGTTTTATTTTTCTCTATATCCTCATTCGTATAGCTACCTGTTTCAGTTGGTACTGGCTTGTTTTGTTCTGGTTCCATTTTTATCGCCCCCTTGTATTTTATAGTATATCAAATAATCAGACTCTTGTCATTTAAAACCTAATATATAGATTTTATAACCACTCTTTCTTTTTAAAAAACCGTATTAGAAATCCCGTTATGATTGCAGAAATCACCCAAAAACTAATATATCCGTATTTCCAATTAAGCTCTGGTAAATATTTAAAGTTCATTCCGTATACCCCCGCTATAAAGGTAAGGGGTATAAATATTGTAGAGTAAATTGTAAGTACTTTCATTATATCATTGGTCTTGTTACTTATACTCGAGAGATAGGTATCTAATATTCCTGTTGAAATATCTCTATAAGTTTCTACTATATCTATCATTTGTACAATATGATCATCAATATCTTTAAAATAATAAATTGTTTTCCCATCTATTAATTCATATTCTTTGATTGCCACACTACTAATGACATTTCGCATTGGCCAAAGGACTCTTCTAACATAAATTAACTCTTTTTTTAGTTTATATATATCCTCTAAAAGGTCCTTTTGAGGATTTAATAAAACCTTATCTTCTACTTCATCTAGATTTTCCCCTATTGCTTCAATAACAGAAAAATAATTGTCAACAATTGTATCAATCAAGGCATGTAGCAGATCATCTGCACCATTTTTTCTAATATTAGCGCCTTCTTTTAACCTTTCAATAATCCTATCAAATCGTCTGATTCCGCTTGTTGAAATGATATTACCATATCCTTAAAAAGTACGAAGCTAAATTGCTCTGTCTCTAATTTTCTATCTTTATTTAAATGCATTGCCCTAATAATGAGAACCAGATAGTTATCGTAGTCATCTAATTTAGGCATATGATCATTGTTTACTATATCCTCTATAACGAGTGGGTGTAGATTGAATTTAGCTCCAACCTCTTTAACTATATTCAAATTATCTAAGGATGTAATGTCAAGCCACTTTATATTGCTATCATCACTTAGGGCTAACTCATTTAAATCAAGTATCTCTTTTCTTTCAAATTCCTTACTATTGTAATTGGTGTAGATAACTTTACCCATCTTTTTTTCCTCCTAGCAAGAAGTCTAGCTTTCTTAAGTATTTCTTCATTATTATACCATGTTTTAAATAATACAACTACACTATTGCATGCTTGTTTATATGATGATATAATTCATTAAAAGATGTGAGACCCTTAACGAACTTTTACACTATGAGCCATCTTGTACTGTAAAGCTTTGCTAAAGGTCTTTTTTTAGCAAGTATATTTTTAATTTCTGCACACACTAGGCTTATAGAAAGAAAGAAAGAGGGTGTTTCATATGTGGTTTTCAAAATCCAAAAAAGATGTTTTAAATGAATTACATGTAGACCCAAAGATCGGGCTTACAAGTCAAGAAGCAACTGCTAGACTTGAAAAGTATGGGGAAAATAAGCTTAAGGGAAAGGCAAAGAAAAGTTTTATTTCATTATTAGCTGGTCAACTTAAGGATGTTTTAATCTATGTACTTTTAGCCGCTACAGTGGTAACTTTTGCAATTGGAGAATATGTAGATGCCGTTATTATTCTTTTAGTCATTATCTTAAATGCAGTCATAGGGGTTATTCAGGAATATAAAGCCGAAAAGGCTATTGAAGCCCTTCAACAAATGACCACGCCAAAATCACTTGTTAGGCGTGATGGAGACCTTGTAGAGATAAACTCTGAGCAGCTTGTAATAGGGGATATCATCATCATTGATGCGGGCCGCTTTATCCCTGCCGACCTTAGGCTAATTGAAAGTGCAAATCTTCAAATAGAAGAATCAGCCTTAACTGGTGAGTCCGTGCCTTCTGATAAGGATGCCACTCAGATTCATACCGCCCCTAAAACGCCAATTGGTGACAAAACAAATATGGCCTTTATGTCCACACTTTCAACCTACGGCCGTGGCGAGGGAGTTGTTGTTGCAACAGGCATGGATACTGAAATCGGTAAAATAGCTAAAATACTAGATGAAGATTCTGATGATATGACGCCACTTCAAAGAAGACTAGATGAACTTGGCAAAATTATTGGTTTTTTAGCCATCGGTATCTGTGCTCTTATTTTTATCATTGCTATCATTCAAAAAAGAGATTTATTTGAAATGCTATTAACTGCCATCAGTTTAGCCGTCGCAGCAATACCTGAAGGACTAGCTGCTATTGTTGCGATTGTCCTTGCACTAGGCGTGACAAGAATGTCTAAAATTAATGCTATTGTTAAAAAGTTGACCGCAGTTGAAACACTTGGCTCGGTAAATATTATATGCTCTGATAAAACAGGAACTTTAACGCAAAACAAAATGACCGTTATAAAACACTATACAATGAATGATCTTAAGGATGTACCTGCTGAAGAGGGGAATCTTAAAGCTTCTAAAGACGAAGAATTGCTGATTAAGTCCTTTGTTTTATGTTCAGATGCCACCTATGAAAACGGCGAAGGAACAGGGGACCCTACAGAAATTTCTTTAGTTGTGCTAGGTGATAAATATAACCTGACACGAAAGGAATTAAATCTAAAGCATAAAAGGGTTTCTGAAAATCCTTTTGATTCCGATAGGAAATTAATGTCAACTCTTAATCAAGAAGGTAATAATTACAGAATTTATACCAAAGGTGCTATCGATAACCTACTCACCATTTCAAATAGAGCACTAGTTGACGGTGAAATCGTTCCACTCACTGAGGATATGAAATCGACTTATTTAAAAGCGGCTGATGACATGTCTGATGAGGCTCTTAGAGTTCTAGGTGTTGCCTTTAAAGATACAGCTAAAATAATAGATCCTAAAGAAATGGAGTACAATCTAATCATTATTGGTTTTGTTGGGATGATTGATCCTCCAAGGCTAGAGGTTAAAGATTCTATTCAGGAAGCAAAGCTTGCTGGTATTACCCCTGTTATGATTACAGGTGACCATAAAAATACAGCTGTTGCTATTGCAAAAGAACTCGGCATTGCTACTTCCATAAAACAAAGCTTAACTGGCGCTGAAATAGATGATATATCAGATGAAGAATTCTCAAGAACAATCAATGATTATACCGTATTTGCCAGAGTTTCGCCGGAGCATAAGGTTAAAATAGTACGGGCATACAAATCTCACGGTAATATCGTATCCATGACAGGTGATGGTGTTAATGATGCCCCTTCATTAAAGTTTGCAGACATTGGGGTTGCAATGGGTATTACAGGAACAGATGTTTCTAAAGGTGCCAGTGATATGATCTTAACCGATGATAATTTTTCAACCATTGTTCATGCCATTGAAGAAGGTCGAAATATTTATAACAATATTAAAAAGGCCGTTGTTTTCTTATTATCTTGTAACCTTGGTGAGGTGGTAGCCATCCTTACGTCAATTTTATTCTTTTGGCCAGTACCCTTATTACCCACACAAATATTATGGATTAACTTAGTAACAGACTCACTGCCAGCCATTGCTCTTGGTATGGACCCTGGTGATCCAGATGTTATGAAAAATAAACCCAGAGATCCTAAAGAAAGTTTCTTTGCCCACGGCGCAGCAACAAGAGCTATTGTTGGTGGTATCTTAATCGGCACCTTAACATTAGTTGCCTTTCACGTAGGGCTGAGTGAACATAATTACAGCTTATGGTCCAAAAACATCAGCGAAGAAGCACTCATGTATGCTAGGACAATGGCTTTTGTCGTTCTTGCTTGTACACAATTATTTTATTCATTGTCCCTTAGAAGCTCAACTAAATCAATCTTTAAAATAGGCCTCTTTTCAAATATTTATTTAATAGGTGCTATCCTTATAGGTATTGTTTTACAGTTTACGGTTATTACAGTACCTTTCCTTGCAAAAGCCTTTAAAGTTCACAACTTAAGCTTTAGGGATTGGATACTTGTACTTGGATTATCAATTATTCCTCTGATTGTTAATGAACTGATTAAAGCTTTTAAAAGATTAAAGAAAAAAAGAGTTGCCCTCTAGGCAACTCTTTTTCTCTTTCAAGTATTTTGTATTTCTCCTGGCCTATTTAAAATCAATATTCTAAAATCTTTTCTTACTGAGAACACTATATAATGTTAGAATCCCAATAAACCCAAAGAAAAAAATTGGTAAGTATAAATTAAACCTTTGTAAGTTTTCGACACTACCAAATAAGAGCACCAATACCCCTTCAGAATCGGTATTTTCAATACTAACAATAGCCATGTAATCATTCCAAACACTCATCAATGCAACTAATTGTAACATCGATATAAAAAATAAAATATTGTTTTGTTTATTATCATTTTTTGCATTCATTTTTAAATAGAGTCTATCTAAGTAATTTTTAAAATTGTCAACATACCTTTCTGTGCCTTCTAAAGATTTTTCAAGATTCCAGTACTTTTCAATTTTGCAGTATATATTTTCATTATCTGATTCGATGGCCATTTTAAAATTTTCATTAAAGATACATATGGTCTGAGTTTTATTAATAATATCATCAATCAAGTTGTTTTGTTCCGTTATGATTTTTCCTGAATTGCTGGTTAAGATTTCACCATTCAACGTCTCCATCAATTTATATAATACCGAAAGATATATAAACATATACTGAACATGAAATTGAATCGGAATATAGCGATGCCTACTACAATTTCCTTTTAAAATAATCGTATGGAATCTACCATTAAAGGAATAAAGCGTTTCATCCTTCAACTCAATTAAATCCATGTGATAATTTATTCTTTCAGAAAACTCATTTAGCTCCATGATAAGCTTTGTATACTTGCAATAATCTTCTTTATTTAGATTTTTAAAGCAAACAACATTAGTGATATTACCTGTATTAAAAGGAATATACACTGTCTCTCTTTCAATTTTAAGCTTATATATTTTTGTTAGGATCATATGTACTTTACTAATAACCATCTCTTCTACTGCAACTGCCCATTTTCCGATATTAGACTCTGCATAAGATCTTACCATTAAATCTCTTATGACATTATACAAATCATTTTTAGATTCCGCCATATTCTTTTGAAGCTCTTTTACACCAAGATATCTATTGAGTTCATTCACTGCAAATTCAACAGGGATTTCATACACCAATATCCAAAACATTGCTTTAAAGTCAAACATTAGATAATAATCTACCTCCTCATAAATAATATGCTTATCTAAGGGATATTGATTTTTAACATATCGACTATGCTGCATATCTTCCTTAAGTAATTCCAAGCTAATTGGATCAACTTCAATTAACTTAAAACTTTTATAAATATCATGAACTGCTAAAAACTCTTTTAACCATTCAGGTTTCTTATTTGTACATACTTTATCTAATGAACTTAAATCTACTCTCGCCCCAAATACCTTTTTCAACGCAGTTTCTTTTATTTGTATGGGCTGGATATTATAAAAATTCATTCTAATTTTTTCACAAGTAAGTTTGTCCGTGGCCATCTAAGTATGCCCTCCTTAATGGTTCTTCTCTATAATCTAAAAATAATTCCTCATTTTCTTTAATATCATCCCTTGCAACAATTCTTAGGGGATTTTTCATGATGATTAAATTAGGCGTGCGAGAATGATTAATATAACTGTACTTGGTTCTTAAAGGCCTAACCAGCAGCGTTTCCTCATCAAGTGCATTCCATTCCATTAATAAATTTTCTTCAATATTTTCTATTTCTTTTCTTAACTGCGCAAGAACTTGATCATAGCGATCCCAATTAACTACCTGGCCATCTAAAATCCCTAAAATAGTATTTTTTGGTATTGTAGTTGTGCTAAATAACCCCCTGCCATGTATACCACTTTTAGCAATTACAGTAAAAGCTATATTATCAAGAACACTTATTTTTTCATCATAATTCAACATAGGCCCCACCTTCCTTTATAAGACACAATCTTGTTTCGTTATTTCGCCAGTATTTTTTTCTTCAATTCTTCTGCTGCTTCCTTACCTGCTAAATATCTTATTATCTCAATAGCAAAGTCCTCAGCTTTTGCTGCACTCCTGGCTGTTATTATATTTCCGTCCTTAACCACATCATTTTCTTTATAAATTGAATTGGGCAAATCCTTTTCAAACCCTGGGTAAGAAGTAACTTCTTTTCCATCAATAACTCCCGCTCTTTCTAAAACGATTGGCCCAGCACATATAGCAGCAACTAGTTTTTCATTTTTGTTTATCTCTTTAATAATCTCTATTACCTTTTCATGATCTCTTAAATGAGTTGCACCAGGAATTCCTCCAGGGATAACGACTGCATCATATAAAGTGATATCTTGTAGCTGGCCAATCACTTTATCCGCTTTAACTTCTATATCGTGAGCTCCTAACACTTGTAAGTTGTTCTTAATGGATACTGTATCTACTTTTATATTTGGTATCCTTCTTAAATAATCTACTACTGTAAGGGCTTCAACTTCTTCAAATCCATCTGCTAAAAATACGATTACGTTCACATTTTCTCCTCCTTTTATAATACCCTTATTATACCACAAGCTTCTAAATCATTTAAGCTTACATAACAAGGTATTTTACGCCTACTTATCAACCATTTCTTTTCCTCTTTCTTCCCTGCCAAAAACAGTGTATAATAGGATATAGTCATTTTAAAGAAAGAAAGGAAGTATATTATGTCAAAAACTCTTTATGAAAAAATTTGGGATCTACATATTGTTGATCAAGAAGAAGGCAAGCCAGGTATTATATATATTGACTTACACCTGATTCACGAAGTAACTTCAGCCCAGGCATTCGAGGGGCTCCGTCTTGTAAACCGCAAGGTCAGAAGGCCAGAACTTTCATTTGCTACAATTGATCATAATGTTCCCACAACTAATCGTTATAACATTACAGATCCCCTTGCAAAAAAACAAATCGAAACCCTTGAAGCTAATTGCAAGGAATTTGGCGTCACTTTATATGGTCTTGATAGTCCACACCAAGGCATTGTGCACGTTATCGGACCTGAACTAGGGCTCACTTTACCTGGCAAAACCATTGTATGTGGGGATAGTCACACGGCTACCCACGGTGCTTTTGGCGCATTAGCCTTCGGTATTGGAACCAGCGAGGTAGAACACGTTTTAGCGACCCAATGTTTACAACAAACTAAATCCAAAACAATGAATGTTGCATTTAAAGGTAATTTACCAGAAGGTATTACTGCAAAAGACATGATACTTGGAGTTATTAGTCAGTATGGTACTGATTTTGGAACTGGCTATGTTGTAGAATTTACTGGAGATGCAATCAAAAACATGTCCATGGAAGGACGTCTTACAATCTGTAATATGACCATTGAAGCTGGTGCTAGAGCAGGCTTAATTGCACCTGATCAAGTAACCTTTGATTACTTAAAAGGACGCATGCATTCACCACAAGGAGCAGACTTTGATTTAGCTGTCACTCAGTGGAAAGAATTTGTAACGGACCCTGATGCTCAGTATGATAAGACTGTAGAGTTTGATCTTGCCACACTTGAGCCGCAAGTGACTTGGGGAACTTCCCCTGCCATGGGAGCAAGTATTAGTGGCCACGTTCCTTCTCCAACTGATTTTACAACAGCTGATGAGCAAAATGCTTGTAAAAAAGCCCTTGCCTATATGGGACTTGAACCTGGTACGCCAATGAATGAAATTCCAATTGATGTTGCTTTTATTGGTTCATGTACAAACGGTAGAATAGAAGACCTAAGAGCTGCTGCCGCTGTTGCAAAAGGGCGTAAAGTCAAAAATGGCGTGACAGCGCTTATTGTACCAGGATCTCAGGCAGTAAAAGCAGTTGCTGAAGCTGAAGGTCTTGACAAAATCTTTATAGATGCAGGATTCCAATGGCGTGAGTCTGGCTGCAGTATGTGCCTAGCCATGAACCCTGATTTTTTAGAACCACAGCAGCGATGTGCTGCAACGTCTAATAGAAACTTCGAAGGGCGCCAAGGTCGTGGTGGGCGTACTCACCTTGTATCTCCCGCTACGGCTGCTGCTGCTGCAATTGCCGGCCATTTTATAGATGTTCGTGACCTCAGTCAATTAGATAAATAATAGGAGGAAATAAATATGAAGCCTTTTAAAAACTTAACAGGCATTGTTATGCCTATTGATCAATCCAATATAGATACAGATGCAATCATTCCAAAGCAGTTCTTAAAACGTATAGAGCGCAGTGGTTTTGGACAATTTGCATTTTATGATTTTAGATATGATGAACAAGATAAACTTATTGAAGACTCTGTTTTTAATCAGGATCGTTATGAAAACGCTTCTATCCTCATATCGCGGGCTAATTTCGGATGTGGCTCATCCCGTGAGCATGCACCATGGGCTTTAGACGATTATGGATTTAGAGTTATTATTGCGCCTAGTTATGCAGATATTTTCTTTAGCAACTGTTTTAATAATGGCATTCTTCCGATTAAACTTAGTAATGATATTATGGATACCCTATTTGAAAATACATTTTCCAAACCTGGCTACAAGCTTTCTATAGACCTAGAGACCCAAACTATTTCAGATAATGATGGCTTTAGTGTTTCTTTTGAAATCGGTTCATTTCATAAAAATAAGTTGCTTCGTGGATTAGATGATATTGGTTTAACTCTTTTAAAAGAAGATAAAATTAGCGCCTATGAAAAGGCAAATAATATTTAAAGTGATAAGAAAGTAGGTAAGAGGTTTAAATCTCTTACCTACTTTCTTATTCCCCTACACCCATTCTCTTTTTAAGATTTTCTCTACAAATAGTTTTGATAATTCTGGGTCAAATTGAGTTCCTGCATTTTCTGCAAACTCTCTGACTATCTCATCTTCACATAAAGCCTTTCTGTAGGGCCTATTAGATCTCATTGCATCATAAGCATTTGCTATGGTAACAATTCTGGACACCAAAGGGATTTCTTCTCCTTTTAAACCCTTAGGATAGCCCATACCATCATATCTTTCATGGTGGGATAACACATAATAAGCTAGGTTTGACATCTCACTTATGGTATTTAGTATTCTATACCCAATCTCAGGATGTTTTTTAATTTCTGCCCACTCTTCACTTGTAAGTTTCTCTTTCTTATTCAGTATCTCTTTTCCAACAGCAATCTCACCAATATCGTGGATTTCTCCAACCATTACTAACTCTTGTAATTCTTCTTGTTTCATTCCTAGTTCTATGCCTATTTCTTTAGA
Source organism: Candidatus Epulonipiscium sp. (assembly GCA_012841565.1). The sequence goes on from DUUM01000090.1 coordinate 43,478, forward strand.
AATCTTAGCCACACTCTGGGAGTGATTTTTTTTATTTTTATCCCTTTTATATAATTCTTCTAAAATGATTTTTATCGTTCTTTTTCTCATTTCTGGTCCATCAAACAACTTATTCGAGTACATATTGTCTTCTGCATTTTTAAGTATATCCAACATATTAGTCTTCATATCATACTTAGTTGCAAAGCCATAACTGACGGAAATTTCTATGTTTGAAAACTGATCTGTTGAAACCTTTTTTTCTTGACTTAATTGCTTTATTCGGTCAATAACTAACTCTGCTCCCTTTTTATCAGTTCTTGGTAAAATAATAACAAATTCATCCCCGCTAATTCTACAGACAATATCACCAACCCGGCAACTTTTGTTCATTACATCTGAAATGGCAATCAAAAGATTATCTCCAGCTTTGTGGCCAAATGAATCATTAATAAGCTTCAATCCATTTGCGTCCCCCATTACAAGGGTAATCGGCAAGGTTTCTTGCACATCTAAGCGCTGTAGTTGCTCTTCAAAATACCTCCTATTATAAATACCTGTTAATTGGTCGTTATAGGATAAGTAGTTTAGATTTTCATTTTTCTCTAGGATTTCTTCTTTATCTTGTTCTACCTGCTCAACTAATTCCTGAGTCTTGCTTAACGTTGTATTTAATGCTTTTTTGATTCCAATAAAGGGATCTTTTATTTCAAGTGGTATCCTATAGGCAATATTATTTTCCAAATCAATTTTTCTAATATCTTCATCTAATTTTAATAGGGGTATTAAAAAGTTTTTTCTTTGAATAGAGGTGAACGATAAGAAAATTATTATAGCTATTATTATGACTATAAAAAACATTCTCCATAATTCATTATTATTATCTTTAAAATGCTCAAATGATATAAAATTACCAATTGTCCAGTTAGTATCTTCTACTGATCTGTAGGTTAAATAGCCTTCTACCCCATCTAATTTAGTTTCCATTTGTCCACTTTTCATGGTTTTAATTTCTTTATGTATCTCAGGTCCTAATGAATCAATATTAATAAGGCCAGATCCTATATTATATTTGTATTTAGGGTGGGCTAATATATTGCCTGCTCCGTCGATTAAAAACGAATAACCTGACCCTTGTACTCTAGTTGTTTCAACTATCTTAATAATTTCTTCAACTGCAATATCTGCAGAAACGACTCCCATAAAAACTTTGTTTTCATCGTAAACCGTTTTTGAAACAGATATTATAGTACCTCCATCTATAGCACTTGCATATACATCAGATATAGCTAATTCCCCTTTTTTAACAGCCTCCATGTACCATGGCCTTGTTCTTACGTCATAGCTAGCTGCTGGCTCCCAGTTATCACTATTTATCAATTTATTATTGATATCTCCATAATAAATTGATTTAATGACACGATTGCTTTTTGCAAGTCTTGTTACATATTCTATAAGTTCTTCATCTGTCCAATTATTGGTTCCTATAATTTCTGCAGATATATTTATATATTGATTATAACTATTCATTTTGTGATTAATACTTTCTGCTAAATGCTCTCTTATTGTAATAAGATTTTTTTGTTTTTCTTTAGCGACAATGTTATTGAAATACATATATTGAACAATTAAACCTATAACAATAGTAAGAGTTAATACAATACCCAAACTATTGAATCTTTTTTGTATGGTTCCCATAAGATCACCACCTTTCTGCACATATATCAATGATCTTTAGTTCTTACATCTGTCTTTATATTATATATGTATTTAGCTTTGTTTTCCACCTAAATATATGAATCTATAGGCTTTTTAAAATAAGCTATTATAAATATATTTTATGGTATTGAAAGGAGACATACTATGAAGTAAAATAGAGATGATTGGAGGCATATAATGAATATAAAATTATTGGAAGCATTTTTAGCTGTTATTGACTACAAGACTATGTCTGCTGCAGCAGAAAAGCTCTTTACCACCCAACCTAATATTTCCCTTATGATCAAAGATTTAGAAGGTTATTATTCAACTCAATTATTTAATCGTATTTCAAAAAAACTCTACTTGACTCCTGAGGGGGAGCAACTAGAGATATATGCTAGAATACTATTGGCTGATTTCAAAAAAATGAATCAAGCTATGTTAACCCAACATAAGACGATTCGTATTGGTAGTAGTGTTACCGTGGGTCAATACCTACTGAATGGATATGTGGAAATACTAAAGTCAAATACAAAAAACATTAATTTTGAAATCACCATTAATAATACAGAAGAAATAGAAAAGCTTCTACTTAGTAATAAAATTGATGTTGCCTTTGTTGAAGGTAAAATTAATTCCAAAAATATTGTCCAAGTTGAAGTTGCAAAAGATGAATTAATAGCAGTGATTAGTCACGACTACCCTTTAGATATAACTGTTGAACATTTAGCTGATTTGGCCTCATTACCCTGGATTTCCCGGGAAAACGGTAGCCATCATAGAAATCAATTTGAAAGTGACATGAATGAACAAAAGATTTATCCCCAAGTTGTCTTTAGTGCTACTAATCTGGAAACTATTATACAAGCCGTTAAGCATCATTATGGTTTTGCTATTATTTCAAAAATAGCTGCTAAAAAATCAATCCATCAGCAGAGTCTAAAAAAATTTCATTTTTCCGATTATAGTTGTCCACGTTCCATAAGATTTATCTATAATAAAAGTCAAGATAATGACCCCCTTATAGGTCAAATCCTAGATTGCATTAATTATCACTTGTAGCACAGTCCCTACAAGGCCTGTTCCTACAATAATACTGATTGCATTGGCTTTAAACTTTCTAAGAATAAAAAATCCGCCTATAAATAAACCACATTCAAGCCATCTAAAATCTTTCATAACAATATTACTAAAATCAGTATTAAATAATGCAAGAACTAAAATCGAAACGCCAGCACTGGCAATTAAAGCAATAACTGTAGGTCTAAGGGCTGCTAATACAGTTTGAACACCTTTAAAATTTTTATATTTATAATAAAAATAAGCAAGGGTTAAACAAATGATAAATGCAGGTAAAACAGCTGCAATACTGCAAACTACTGCCCCTAAGGTGCCATATACTCTTTGCCCAACAAAAGTAGCCGAGTTAATAGAAATAGGCCCTGGAGTCATTTCTGCAATGGTTATTAAATCTGTAAATTCTGCCATGGTTAGTAACTGATATTTATCAACTATCTGCTCTTGAATAAGGGGAATTGCCGCATATCCACCCCCAACACTAAATAAACCAACTTGAAGAAAACTAACGAATAGAGTCCATAGAAGTCCCATTGTTTTTCTCCTTTCTGATATCAATAAATACGGTTATAAGGCCTATTACTAAGCAAGTAAAGATAATATACATTGCACTCACATTAAAAAAGTAAGTCCCTATAAAAGCAATAACCATTAAAGCCATATACAATTGGTTTTTTGTTTTAATAACACCTTTTGCTAGATTAAAAACCACATCCATAATGACTGCTGCTACGCCAGCCCGCATCACTTGAAGTGCAACTGCAATAACCTTATTACTTCTAAACTGTTCGTAAAAAACTGAAATTAATGAAATAATAACAAAGGGTGGAATAATTGTCCCTAGCAGCGCAACAAGGCTACCTAAAACACCGTTAATTCTGTATCCTAATATAATACTTGCATTAACTGGAATGGGTCCTGGACTGGACTGGGCAATGGCTGTTATATCTAACATTTCATCTTCTTCAAGCCATCCTAATTCTTCAACAAACTTCTTCTTATAAAGGGAAACGATGACAAACCCGCCACCAAAGGTACATGCACTTAATGTAAATGTGGTGGTAAAAAGTTTCCATAATCTATTTTCTTTTTCTTTCATATTAATCACTCCTATGTCCTTATCTTAACAATTTTTAATCTATATGTAAAATATATATCTATGATATCATCTATAACAAATTATTATATATTTAAATTATAAAAAAGAGGCTATAAGGTTCTGATTTAGTACATGTCTACTGGGCATGTACTAGCTCGCTCCCTATATCCCCTTTTATTGACTCAAAGACTAATACTTAAATCTAATAATACTTTCCTGCATATCATTTGCTAACTCTGATAAAGCTTCACTTGCATGTGCAATCTCTGCCATAGAGACTGTTTGCTCCTCAACAGATGCTGATGCTTCCTCTGTTCCAGCTGCATTTTCTTCAGATATAGATGATAAATAATGAATAACTTCAATAACTTTATCTTTTTCTTTTTCCATTTGAGTATCTATTTGATCAATGATACGAACTAACTCTCTGATTTCTTCAATAGAGTGATCAATTCCTTCAAACTTGTTATTTGTGTTATTAACACTGGTTGTTTGAGATTCTACAATGATTGCAACTTCCTGCATTTGAATAACTGCATTCCCTGTTTTATCTGATAGTTCTTTAATAATAACAGCAATTTCTTGAGTAAAGGCAGTAGATTGCTCAGCTAGTTTTCTAATTTCATCTGCTACAACTGCAAAGCCTCTTCCCGCATCCCCTGCTCTTGCGGCTTCTATGGATGCATTAAGTGCTAACAGGTTTGTTTGATCTGCAATACTTTTAATCATCTCACTAGCTTTTTCTATCTTAACTGTGCTTTCATTGGTATTTAGAATGATATTATATATGTTCTTAGATGCCTCACTGCTTTGCTTAGTTTTTTCAACAAGCTCTCGTATAATATCTAATCCCTCATTTTTCAAACTATATACTTGATCTGCAGCCTTATTTAAATTCACTACACTTTGTAAGCTGTTTTGTATTTGCACACCCAACTCATTAACCGTAATGGCACCTTTTTCAGTTTCCTTTGCTTGCTCACTTGCCCCTTCAGCTATCTCTTGTATAGCTCTTGCTACTTCCTCTGAAGCCACGGCTGATTGCTCGGATGTAGCTGTTAATTCTTCTGATGAAGAAGCTACCTGTTGGGATATATTACCTATCTGCCCTACTAGGCCAATTAAATTCTTTTGCATGGTTCCTAAGGCATTCCCAATATCGCCAATTTCATCTTTTCTTTTTAAATATTTAAGGGCCTTGCTATTTTCATCAAATCGCAAATCATAATCTGCTAATCTTTTAATAATATTTGAGTATTCTACAATGGGATTTGATATGGATTTACCAAAATAAAGAGCCACTATAATTCCCAGTACCATAAATACAGCAATTAGGATTATAAGTGCTATCTTCAGCTTAGTTAAGCCTGCCATAACATCAGTCTCATAAGAACCTACTGCCAATATCCAACCAGTACTTTCTATCGGTTCAATCCCCATTATTCTTTTATCTCCTAAAAACTTATACTTAATAACGCCACTATTTCCAATCCCTAATTTATTGATGGCATCTCCTAAATATTTAGTATCCTCATTCGTAAAAATATTCATTTGTTCCAACACATAATCATCATTATTATGTGCATACATAGTTCCATCTGAACCTAGAATAAAAGCATAGCCACGTTTACCAAAGCCCATCCTATCAGTTATTTCACCTAATACAGTTCCATCTCTCCTAGCTATTAATACGCCAACTACTTTATTGTTATCTTTTATAGGGGTTGCTAGCATAATAACTGGTTTGTTGGTAACCTTAGAAATGATGACATCAGAAATATTAGACTCTCCTTGAAGGGCTTTTTTGATATAATCCCTTTCCCCAAGATCTGCTGTGCTTCCATCTGATACGTACCGAGTTGAACCATTAGGACTTGTAACACCTATGTCTAAAAAGCCTAATCTTTCAACATCTAATGCTAAATATTCTTTTTGGGTATTCCAGTCCATTCCTTGGGTACTTCGTCTACTAGCTAGTTCTTCTAAAACGGCTAAATCCTTACCTATTGTGCCTTCAATAATCATTACACCGTCTTTTGCCGCATTACCAAGTGTTTCATCTGTGTTCTCTAATACTGTATTCGAGCTAATAATGACTCCTAAACCACCAATGCTACCTGCGACAACTAGTATTAGTATACTTATTAATAGGGCAATTCTTTTGGATAAATTGAATTTCATAGCCGCTCCCCCTCATCTGTTAAAACCTTTTATTTCTTCTTTTAGTGACTATATTTTACCACTATTTCGTTTAAATGACAAGATACGACACCTGTATTGTTATCTTTTGACGTTTAATTGTATTACAATTTCACAAAAAAGAGAATAGGAGATTTCTCTCACTACTCTCTTGCTTTCTGTAAATAAATTCAAATATTTTATGCAAATATTGATATAATTAACGCACCAACCGCACCTGTAACCCCTACGATTGTCTCCATCATAGTCCAGCTTTTCAGAGTCGTTTTTTCATCGATATCTAGTAAGGATTTAACAAGCCAGAACCCCGAGTCATTTACATGACTCAGTACTGTAGCCCCACCTGCAATAGCACAAACCATCGCCAAGACCTGAATCTTGTAGCATAAATCTTAAAACACCACCACCCGCAGTTACAAGCAATATCATGCCTGTTGGCGCTAATGATTTTGTCATTATTTTTTCTAATTCTTCTCTCGTGTAACCATTTTTTGTTCCTAGTAAATACATGGCTACTAATGTTGAAATCGTAAGAGCAATAAATGGTGTTCCTACAAATGCTTCTGTCATAATTTTCTCCCCCTGTTTTGTAATTTGTATAAAATCCTTACCTTACTTTATTCCATGTATCCACCTTTCATTGGTGATACAGCATGATCTGCAAAAATCTTTAATATACCAGATGTGTATTTCTTTGGTTTCGGTATCCATCGTTTTTGACGCTGAGCTAATATTTCGGTGATTTCATCCTCGCTTTTTTCTTCTCCCTTAACACCAATTATTTGTAAGATTCTTTTTTCAACATTTATTTCTATTAAGTCATCTGTCTCGATTAGTGCAATGGGTCCCCCATCAGCTGCTTCTGGAGATACATGACCTATGGCCGGCCCTCTCGAAGCTCCGGAGAATCTTCCATCTGTAATTAAAGCAATAGTACTTGCTAAATCCGGATCGGATGCAATAGCTTCTGTCGTATAAAACATCTCTGGCATACCACTGCCTTTTGGCCCTTCATAACGAATAATAACTGCATCGCCTGGTTGGATAATCTTTTTAAGAACTGCATCAATGGCTTCTTCTTCGGAGTCAAAAGGTTTAGCCTTCAAAATAGCTTTATGCATTTCTATTGGAACAGCGCTATGTTTTATAACAGCTCCTTCAGGGGCCAAATTCCCCTTTAAGATAGACATAGATCCGTCTTTCCCAATAGCCTGATCAAATGGGCGAATAATATCTGTTCGCTTAAGGCCCACTTCTTTAAGATAGGTATCACATTTTTCATAGTATCCACTTTTCTTAAGGTCTTCTAAGTTTTCACCTAAGGTTTTACCCGTTACAGTCATAACATCTAAGTGAAGCATACTTTTAATTTCTTCCATAACGCTTGGCACGCCGCCTGCATAGTAAAAGTACTGAGCTGGCCACTTTCCTGTTGGCCTAATATCTAATATATAATGAGCACCTCTATGTAGCTTGTCAAAATCACTCGCATTAATATCAATGCCAAATTCATGGGCAATAGCCGGTATATGTAACAGTGAATTGGAAGAACCTGAAATGGCTGCATGAACCATAATTGCATTCTCAAATGATTTTCTTGTTACCATATCTCTTGGCTTTAATCCCATATGTGCAAGTTTTACTGCTTGTTTACCAACTTCAAGAGATACATCTAATAAATCATCACAAGTTGCTGGCATTAACGCACTACCTGGTAACATAAGTCCTAATGCCTCTGCCATTACTTGCATGGTACTAGCTGTTCCCATAAAAGAGCAGGCGCCACAGGAAGGACATGCATTTTGTTTATAATAAGTCAACTTTTCTTCCGTAATTTCGCCTCTTTGATACATGGCACTATAAGTTCCGATTTGTTCTAGGGTTAAAAGATCAGGTCCTGCATCCATTACGCCACCCGTTACAAGTATAGATGGTATATTTACTCTTCCAATAGCCATTAAGTGGGCTGGTACGCCTTTATCACAACTTGTAATAAATACCCCTGCATCAAAGGCATTGGAGTTTGCATGTATTTCAATCATGCTAGCAATAATATCCCTAGAGACCAAGGAGTAATTAATCCCATCATGTCCCTGGGCAATCCCGTCACAAATATCTGTCGCAAAGTATTTAGATCCTTTACCTCCCATTTCAGCTATACCTAATTCTGCATTCTGCGAAAACTTCATAAGATGGGCACTTCCTGGGTGACTATCACCGTAGGTGCTTTCAATAATAATATGTGGTTTTCCTAAATCCTCCACCTTCCATCCCATCCCCATACGTAGTGGATCCATTTCTGGCGCTATTTTCCTAACTTCTTGACTTCTCATCTAACCCCTCCTCTAGAATTAACTCACTTACTTACAATGAAGCTTTAAATAATAGACATCTGATGTCTTTGTAGCTATAATTTAACACCTTTCTTTTGATTAGTCAATATACTTTTGCACATTCCACCTATCCACCTATAATATATCGTTATATTTGTGCATTTGTTATAGATTTTTTTATTTCCACCCCCTCAGTCATCACATGTGTGTAAGGCGTACTAAAAACCCTCTTAAAAGATAAGTACTTATCTTTTAAGAGGGTTTTTAGTGGTAATCATCTAAGATTCAAGTTTTTCTATATTTCTTCTGTTATAAATCAAGTGTAACACCATAGCATCGCGAGCAGCTTTTCCGTTACCTTTTTTAATTGCTTCGTAAATCTCACGATGGGTTTCTAATGTTTCTTTCGTTAAAGCTTTTTTAGTAATGGCTATAAAAACAGGAATAGAACTCGTAATTATAGGAATCAATTTAGGCATTACCCTATTCTTACTACAACTAGCAATTTTAGTATGATAAGCAACATCTTGCTTAGCATAATCCTCCCCTGCTAAAATAAGCCTCTCTACTTCCTCACATAGCTTACCTAATTCTTTTACATCTTCCTCTGTGGCATTTTGAGCCGCTAAAAGGGCTATTTCAGGTTCTAATATAAGCCTTATTTCCAGTAAATCTTTAGCTAGCCTTAGTTTATCTTTTACAAAGGTAAATCCTAATGGATCTTCAACTACTCCTAACTTCTGTGAAACAAAAGTTCCCGCCCCCCGCCTTATTTCAATAATATTTCTTGAAACCAAAGCTTTGATGGCCTCCCTTACAGTACTTCTACCTACACCCAAAAGCTCAGCTAATTCAAACTCATTAGGAAGTTGATCCCCTTCACTTAGGTTTCTTTGCTTAATTATCTCTATAATGTTATCTGATGTTTTTTCCACTAAAAGTTTAATGACTATTCCCCCCCACTAAAATTCTGATACGATTTCTTCATAGCTTTTAATTGCAAATGCCCGTCCTTCATCTGTTAGTTTCAGAACGCCATCCTCTACATATAATTTTTTCTTTTGTTTGAGATTATTCATTATTTTATTCAAGAAGGCCTTATCCCAATTTATATGGGTTTGGATGGTATCTATCCCTAGTTCAAAGATTTCATCTTGGTCTCCTTCATGATTAAACACATGGAATAATAAAGATTTTTCGGCAAATTCAAATTTTTGAATGTGTCTTCTTCTTATAATGGTTAATAATCCTTTTTTAGGTGCAAATATAAAAACAAGTAAAAACACGATACCGGTCATAACCGCCATAGTCCCTGCAATGGATACATCAAAGTATGCTGCCAGTTGATACCCTAACACACCATTAATGGATCCAACTAATGCACTTAGGATAATCATCCATTTCAAATCATCTGTAAGCAAATAGGCTGTTACGGGTGGCCCAATCATAAAGGCTATAACAAGTATAGAACCCACTGATTCAAATGCCCCTACAGCTGTTACTGATACTAAAGTCATCAGACTATAATGAATTAAAGAAGGAACGAACCCAAGTATTGTAGCAAGTGCTGGGTCAAATGTAACTATCTTTAATTCTTTGAAAAATCCTATTATAAATAGTAAATTTAATATAAGAATGGTTCCCATTGAGTAAATAGCCTTAGGTCCTATATCTTTACCAAATAACACAAGCCTGTCAAATGGTGCATAAGCTAGTTCTCCAAGTAACACAGAATCCGTATCTAAATGAACTGACCCTGCGTATTTAGATATAATGATGATGGCTATACTAAATAGAAGCGGAAACACAATGCCTATAGCTGAGTCTTCGGAAACAAGCCTGGTGTTATTTAACACTTCTGTTATAAATACTGTTATAACCCCCATAATAGTGGCGCCCACTATGAGAAGGGGTGACGTTAAACTCTCTGTCATAAAGAATGCGATGACAATACCAAGTAAAATCGTATGTGTAATGGCATCTGTCATCATAGACATTTTTCTAAGCACTAAAAACACACCCGGAAGAGAACAAGCTACAGCTACTATAATTGCGATTAATTGTATTTCTAAATCTGCTGACATATTATTTCTCCTCCTTATGAAAATAATTTTCTACACGGTCTATTCCCTTATCTGTTATAAACCATTCATCAAAGTAATCCTTACTCGCAAATCCTCTTTTTTCTAGGTCCCCTAGCTGCTGACGAATGATTTGTGTTCCTTTCTTACTTAAAGATGGACTTGAACTTATTGTTACGATATCATGACTATGCTTTTCATTACCATGGTTCATAGCTAAATGATATAAGTTGGCTAAAACTTGATCTTCATTTATTAGTTTTTGATTTTTCCTGCTGGTCATATACCGCCATACGAGCCCTCTATTAGGCGCTAATGCAAGACTTATAATAACAATTATACTGATGATAATAACAATCATTGGGCCTGTTGGAAGTTTCGATACCACTGAGCTTACAATCGTGCCGCCAATGCCTGATACTGCCCCAAAGACGGCTGATAGTATAACCATTACATGCAACTTATCTGTCCACTGCCTAGCCGCTACTGCCGGCGCTGTTAGCATAGCACTCATTAGGATAACCCCTACAGTTTGAAGCCCTAGTATAATAGATGTAACAATCATTGCAAAAAGAAGAATAGTTATCTTTTTTGTATCGTATCCCAGACTTTCTGCAAAATCTATATCAAAAGAAATTAATTTAAACTCTTTCCAAAAAAGTGCTACCAGTATTAAAAGAATGACGCCTGCTACTGCTATGACTTTTACGTCCCTCAAAAGCACCGTTGACGCTTGGCCAAATATAAAATTTTCAAGGCCTGCCTGATTGGCATTGGGGATTTTTTGAATATACGTTAAGAGGACGAGCCCACCACCAAAGAACACCGAAAGAACCAGTGCTAAGGCACTATCAAATTTAATCCTAGAATATTTACTAATGCCATTGATTGCAAATGTCGCTAATAAACCTGTGACAAGAGCTCCTAACAGGAGTACTTCCGTATTTTTGGTTCCTGTCAGCAAAAATGCAATGGCTATTCCCGGAAGAGCCGCATGTGATACAGCGTCTCCTAATAAGCTTTCTTTTCTAATCACTGCAAAACTTCCAAGGACGCCGCTTATAATACCAAGCAGCCCAGAACCCAGGGATACGATTTGCAGTGTATAATCTGTTAATATCAGATGTAAAATATCCAATCCAATCACCTACCTTTTTAAAATTTGCCCTGTACTTCTATATGTTTTATTTAAATTTTCATCTGTAAATACGTCTTTTACAGGACCTACTTCTATAATTTGTCTATTTAAAAGCACAACCCAATCAAAGTATTCTGGCACTGTTTGAAGATCATGATGGACGACGATCAGGGTCTTACCCCTGTTTTTGAGTTCTTTTAAGAGTTCTACAATAGCAACTTCTGTCTTTGCATCTACCCCTTTAAAAGGTTCATCCATAAAGTATATATCAGCATCTTGAACAAGTGCTCTTGCCAAAAATATCCTTTGCTGTTGGCCACCTGAAAGTTGTGAGATCTGCCTGTTGGCAAAATCTTTCATTCCAACCTTATCTAAAGCTTCTAGAGCTAATTCTTTATCTTTTTTACCTGGTCTTTTGAACCAACCAAGTTCTCCGTATCTTCCCATTAAAACCACGTCTAATACGTTGGCCGGAAAATCCCAGTCAACACTTTCACTTTGCGGCACATAGCCAATATGTTTTCTATGCTCTTTATAACTTTCACCATTGAAAAGTACACTTCCTGACACCGGTTTTATTAAGTCTAGCATAGCCTTAATAAGAGTGGACTTTCCTGCACCATTTGGCCCTACTATGGCCATTAAAATTGATTTTGGTATCTCTAAGTCAACGTCCCATAGAACTGGTTTCCCGCTATAGGCTACTGTCATATCTTCTACTTTTATAATGTAATCAAGCTCTTTCATCTGAATCCTCCTAAATTAAGATTTATTTTAAAGCATCTGCAATTGTATCTATATTCTCTTTAACTGTGCCTATATAACTTTCTGCCGGTGTCCCTACGCCACCTGTAGAGTCCGAGTAAAGTTCGCCTCCTATTTCAACATCAAAGCCTTTGGCTTTAACCGCTTCTTGTAAGGCTTCTATATTTTTTCTAGGAACTGAAGATTCTACAAATATAGCTTTTATTTGTTTGTCTACTATAAATTCTGCTAAGTTTCTTACATCTGCGGTTCCTGCTTCTGCATCTGTACTAATGCCTTGTAATCCTCTAACTTCAAATCCATATTGATTACCAAAGTACTGAAAGGCATCATGGGCTGTTATTAAAATTCTCTTATCTTTATCTATTTCTTCCGTTCGATCTCGCACATACTTATCAAGGTCATCTAGTTTCCCTAAATACCTTGCTAAATTCTCATCATAAGTTGCTGCATGATCTGGATCAAGTTCTTTGAGTCCCTCTGCAATTCTATTGGTAGCACCTTTCCAAATCTGCACATCAAACCACACATGAGGATCAAAATGCCCTGGATTCGTCTCAAAATCTAACAATATACCCTCATCTATGTTTTCATTAGCTGCAAATATTATCTTATCCTTTATATTTTCAAAAACCTCACCCATTCTACCTTCTAGGTGAAGGCCGTTATAAACAACCATATCCGCATTAGCCATTCTCTTCACATCCCCAGCACTTGCTTTATAAAGATGAGAATCCACCCCAGGTCCCATTAGGGCTTCAACGGTTACAAGGTCGCCCGATAGCTCTTTTACTACGTCTGCTATAATAGTTGTCGTGGTAACAACCGCCAGCTTATCTTTATCCTCAGGATTGGCTGCTTTGCCTGCACCACACCCTACCAAAAACACGCCCATTAAAGCAACGATTGCAATATTACTTATTATTTTCTTCATCTATAACATCTCCTTATTTACATATATTTTTTTTGCTAATTCATTTTTAATTTCTACAAATATACCACTGTCTTGTATGATTGCAATTCTCTTTTGATCTTTACTGTGTACTTTTATAGTATCTCCAATATTTAATCCTTCTTGTTTTGAATATTTTAAAATTATTTTTTCATCCTCTAGCCTTTTTATAACCACACTTTCCCCTTCTTGTATACGATCTAATGAAATATAATTAAATATATAGCTGTGATCTTCAATAGGGGTTCCGTGGGGACAAACTTCCGGATAATTTAAATACTTCTCTAATTTTCCTTCTAGTTTAGGACTTGTCATGTGCTCTAACATTTCCGCTTCAATGTGAACATCTTCCCAATCAAATCCCAGTTTTTCTACTAGGAACACTTCCCATAAAAGGTGTCTTTTCTTGATTTTCTTGGCCATTGCTAGCCCACTTGGTGTCAGTATAACCCCTTTATATAAGACATACTCTATATAACCCTCATCCACAAGTTTTTTAATCATTTCAGATACTGAAGGCAAGGACACTTTAAGGACTACTGCTATATCTTTTGTCCCTATTTTATTTTTTTCCCCACCAAGTTCATATATGGTTTTTAGGTAATCTTCTCTATTGACTGTCATTTACTCTCCTCCAAATGTTAGGCATGCCTAATTATACTATAAATGGGGACATTTATCAAGAGCAAAAGAGGGACAGTCCCTACTTCACTTCAGTGAAGTAGGGACTGTCCCTCTTTTGCCTTGGTCTATATTTTAAACTGTGCTACACGTTCATTAAGTTCTTCTGCAATTCTAGCAAGTTCTTCGCTTGAATGTGCAATCTCCTGTGTTGAAGCTGTTTGCTCTTCTACCGAGGCTGCCGCCTCTTGAGTTCCTGCTGCATTTTCTTCTGAAATGGCTGATAGCTGTTCTATAATGCCAATAATATCTTCTTTTTTATGAGCCATTTGATCACTTGACTGGCTAACCTTTTCAATGACATTTTTCATCTCTTCAATAGCTTGTGCTATTCCATCAAATTTGTTGTTGGTCATGCTGACACTTTCAGATTGAGAAGCGACTACTTTTTCTAACTCTTCCATAGTGTGAACTGCATCTAGTGTCTTATTGGTTAAATCTGTAATAATTGTGCTTATTTCGCCTGTAAAATTGGTTGATTGCTCTGCTAATTTTCTTATCTCATCTGCTACAACTGCAAATCCTCTTCCAGATTCTCCAGCTCTGGCTGCTTCTATGGCTGCATTTAAGGCTAATAGATTGGTCTGATCTGCTATACTTTTTATCATTTCACTGGCGGTAACAATTTTCTCCGCACTTTCATTTGTATTAATAATAATCTTTTGAACTTGTTTGGATGACTTACTATTAATATTTGTTTTTTCTACAAGATCTTGAAGTATGGTCAACCCTTCATTTTTAAGGGTATTGACTCTTTCAGTTGTCTTATTTAACTCTTCGATATCAGACCTGTTTTGCATGACTAAATCTCCTAGAACGGATATAGCAAACACACCATCTTCCGTTTCCTTAGCTTGGTCTGTTGCGCCATGTGCTATATCTTCAATAACTTTCGCCACTTCATTAGCGGCCATAGCTGATTGCTCGCTAGTAGCTGTAAGCTGCTCAGATGAAGCAGCTAATTGCTCAGATGCTCCGATAACACTTCTAAGGACATCTTTTATGGATGTTTGCATTCTACTAACTGCTTGAGAAATTTGGCCAAATTCATCCCTTTTGCTGGTTAAATCTTCTGGGATATCATTGGTAAAATCACCTGTGGCCATAAAGCCCATTTGCCCTTTTAGTTTATTGACTATTTTTATGGCATAATTAGATGCACTAAAAAGTACAATCCCTAAAAGTACAAAGACGACTAAGCCTGAAATAATAGTGATAGCCACATTAGCAGCGATAGATTTTCTTATTCTTTCCATAGAGTACCCAATACTTAAGGCCCCTATGTTTTTTCCATTTACAACTGCTGGGAAAGTAATATCATAAACTCTAATATTTTCTGCCTCATAATAACTTTCGCTACTATAAGGAACCCCATCGTTTACAGCCGTCTGACTGTCCTTTCCATCAAAAACTATTCCTATTCGTTCCTTATTACTATGGGCGATGGCTTCAAAATTTGTATTAATCAATACAGCGTAGGCTATTTCCTCAGTAGACGCTATTTCTTCCAAAAGAGTTTGATAACCGAAAATATTCGTTAATTCTTGAACCGCATCTGCTGCAATTCCTATCTGTACAAATCCATCACCACCATCTCTTACATAGCCATATTTCAGAAATCTATCTGATTCACTATCTTTTCTAATTTCTTCCATAAATTCCTGGTCACTAGAACTCTTAAAATCATAGGCTACATGCCCTGATGGCGCAACAAATCCAAGATATGTAAGATTACTAGAGAGTATAATTGTCCCACTGCTATCAAAATAATTTATTTCATCAATTTGAGATTCTTTGGCCAAGTTTTTTAGATAGTTATTATCTAGTCCCTCTTTATTTATTTTAACGGTTTTTGCCGCCGTTGTTATTTTCTCATCTAGCATAGTACTAACAACTTCTAGGGATTTAGTATTATTCCCTAGCATATCGATAAACTGTTGAGATGTACGAAGCCCATTGTCTTTCATTTCAGCTAGCAAACTTGCTCTTGTAAAATAAGCAGAAATGGCTGCTATTGCAGATACACCGATCATCACTACAACCAGTGGTATAACAATTAAACGTGTCCTAATTGAACTTGCCCTGACCTTTTTCTTTTTTTCCATACTAATTCCTCCCAAATCACATCTTGGTTGATATTGCATTATAATTGTTAGATTTATTTTTAACACACATACATATATATTAACCGTTTATAATTCAATAGTCAACAATATTAGACAAAATCAGACAAATTAAAACCCGCAAAATAGTTAATACCTAATTTACGGGTTTTATATGCTTTATAGCAATGATTATTTTAAAAAAGTTTAAAATGAAACCAATTCTACTTCTTTAACAAGTTTGATAACATCTTCTTTTTTGAAGGCCTGGGTTCCGCCTTGTCTAGCTGCTAAAGCACCGCAAGCAGTTGCATATGCTAAAGCTTTACTAGTCGTAACATCTTCGTTCATAACGCCATAAATAAAACCTGCCGTCATTGCATCTCCTGCTCCAACACTACTCTTCACGTCTACTTTTAAGGATTTTGCAAATATCGCCTTATGTGCTGATATTAAAATACTGCCATTTGCACCCATAGATACAAGAACATATTTAATATGGTAATCCCGAATTAATTCCCTAGCGGCTACCTTAATCTCTTCATGAGTATTTAATTTTCTTGATATAGCACTTTCTAGTTCATCTATGTTCGGTTTAATAATATATGGACTAGCTTTTAATCCTTCTAACAAAAAAACACCATCTGTATCTAATACTGTTTTAGTATATTCATTGGCTATGCTTAAAAGATTAAAATATACATTTGATGGCAATCCTGGTGGAACACTTCCATTAAAAGTCATAACCTCACTTTTTTTAGCATAAGTAATAATGAGGTCTTTTAAGCTACTTAGTTTTTCCTCAGATATTTCAAACCCTATCTCTTTAATGTCTGTAGTTATTTTGGTATCCATTTCAACTATTTTTGTATTAAATCTAGTTTGACCTTCTACAGTAATAAAATCATTGGTTAACTTTTCAGCTTCTAATAAACTTTCTACATAGTCACTATTATTTTTCCCTAGAAAACCAATAGCGCAAGATTTATGGCCTAAAGATTGTAATACTTTAGCCACATTAATACCTTTTCCTCCAGCATCCTCTTTAACACTTGTGATTCTATTAATGGATCCGTGATGAAATGAATTTAAAATAATTGTTCTATCGATAGTCGGATTTAGTGTAACGGTTGTAATCATACAGGACCCCTTTTCTTTGTCTTATTCCTCATCGTTTAATATCATTAATTCCAAATGATTCTATGATGTTTTTAATATAACATACCGACCTTATACAATCAACGTCTTTATGCATTTTTTTAAATATGCCTGTTATTTCTTTGTCTTATAAATTCATTCGTTACCTTTAACCAAATGATTAATCATTTTCACTCTATACTTTGTACCTCTTTATTGGTAATGCTTCTAGTTCTATCAATATGCACCCTACTTTTACAAAATAAAAAACCCCCAAAATAGGCAACTTCCTAATTTAGTGGTTTTCTATTTTTAATTTTTTCTATTCTAAAGATTTTTTTAAAGTTCCTACCATTATTGCTCCAACAACTGTCCCTATGGCAATAGCTAGTAAATAAGCTGGTAAATTTCCTATTGCAAAAAACACAAACATTCCGCCATGAGGTACTGATAAAGTACATCCAAATAACATTGAAAGAGCTCCTGTTATTGCGCTTCCTACCATTACAGATGGGATGACGCGAACTGGATCTGATGCTGCAAATGGTATTGCTCCTTCAGTAATAAATCCGAATCCAAGGACCCACGCAGCTTTCCCTGCTTCTTTTTCAGCCTTTGTAAATTTGTTTTTAAACAAAGTCGTTGCAAGAGCTAAAGCAAGTGGTGGCACCATACCCGCCGCCATTACTGCTGCCATTACCGGTATCCCCACACCAGCCGCATCAGCAAGCATTCCTGCTCCAAAAGCATATGCCGCCTTATTGACTGGCCCACCCATATCAAAAGCCATCATTAATCCTATAATTAAACCTAAAATAACTGCATTGGTTCCCACCATACCAGCTAAAAAGTTATTCATAGCCGTATTGACTGCTGCCACTGGTGTTCCAATAACATAAAATAATAGTAATCCTGTAGATATCGAAGCAAGTACCGGAATAACTAATACTGGCATAATACCTTGTAAAGACTTTGGTAATTTAATATACTTTTTAATAAGTTCTACGATATAACCTGCTAAAAAACCTGCAATTAGTCCACCAAGAAATCCCGCTCCTATTTGATTGGCTATAACACCACCAATCATACCGGGTGCTAAACCTGGTCGATCAGCAATAGAATAGGCGATATATCCGGCAAGAATAGGAACCATTAAACCAAACGCGCCGCCACCCATAGCGTCTAAATATGCTGGCAATGTTCCCGCTACACCTGATGCTTCGATTCCAAATATGAAGCTTATAGCTATGGCAATACCACCTGCTACTACAAAAGGAATCATGAAGGATACACCATTCATTAAATGAGCATAAGCTCCTTTTTTGCCTGTTTTTTCTTTTTGTTTAATATCTGTGTTCTCTTTTTGCACTTTTTCTTGTTGATAAACATCTGATTTAAGCGCTCTTTCAATGAGTCCTCCTGCGTCTTTCAAAGCATCTTTTACAGGAACCCTTAAAACTTTTTTACCCACAAATCTGTCCATAGGCACCTGTGTATCACATGCTAGTACAATGGCATCTGCTTCTTTAATATCAGCTGCTGTTAACTCATTATCAACACCTATTGACCCTCTTGTTTCAACTTTAATATCATACCCTTTTTTACCTGCTGCTTGTTCTAATGCCTCTGCCGCCATAAAAGTGTGAGCTATACCTGTAGGACATGCCGTAACCGCTAAAATCTTCATATATCTTCCCCCTTAAAATGAAATTAGTTCTACTTTTTTAACAAGCTTTTCTACATCTTCTTTTTCGAAAGTTTGAGTTCCTTCTTGACTAGCTGCTAGAGCGCCACAAGCAGTAGCATATGCTAAGGCTTTACTAGTCGTGCAATCTTCACTCGTCATGCCATAAATAAAACCTGCTACCATTGAGTCTCCTGCGCCAACACTGCTTTTTACTTCTATTTTCAGTGCTTTTGCAAATATAGCCTTATTTTCCGATACTAAAATGCTGCCATCTCCCCCCATCGATATAAGAACATATTTAATTTTATAATTATAGATTAACTCTCTAGCTGCCTTCTTAATTTCTTCGTGGGTACTTAATTTTCTTGATAAAGCATTTTCTAATTCATGTATATTGGGTTTAATAATATACGGGCTAGCTTTTAACCCTTCTAATAAAAAAACACCATCTGCATCTAGTACTGTTTTAGTATATTTACCTGCTATACTTAAAAGCTCAAAATAAATATCCGATGGTAAACCCTGCGGAATACTCCCACTAAAGGCCAACATCTCACTTTCTTGAGCATATTTAACAATTAACGCTTTGAGACTAGTAAGTTGTGCCTCATATACCTCAAAGCCTATTTCATTAATATCTGTTGTTATTTTGGTATCCATCTCAACTATTTTTATGTTTAACCTTGTTTTTCCTTCTACCTTTATAAAATCACTTATTAACTGTTCATCTTTTAATAAGTCCCCTACATATTTGCTATTTTTTTCTCCTATAAAGCCAATAGCACAAGAATTATCCCCTAAGGATTTTAGTACTTTAGTAACATTAATACCTTTTCCCCCAATATCTTCTCTAACACTTTTTATCTTATTAACAGACCCATGATGAAAAGAATCCAAGATAATCGTTCTATCAATAGCCGGATTGAGAGTGATGGTTGTAATCATATAACACCTCTTTTCGATTTTATGCCTGTATTATTTTTATATCATTAGACCTAAATTGTTTTATAATATTTCCATCTGTATCTTGATCCGTAATAATGTAATCAACCATGGAAACAGGTCCAATCTGGCACATGGCCACTTTCTTAAATTTACTATGATCAACTAGTAAAAATCTTTCAACTCCCCTTAATAGCATGGTCTTTTTGACCTCTGCTTCTTCAAAGTCTGGTGTTGTTAATCCATTTTCTAAAGTAACACCATTAACAGCTAGAAATGTTTTATTTACATTAAAACGCTTTAAGGTTTCAACAGCTATGCTTCCTACGGTAGCTAGCGTATTTAATCTTACTTTACCACCTACAACCATAAGTTCTGCGTTGGGGTTGTTAGAAATCACCCTTGAAACTGTTGTGGCATTTGTAATAACTGTAATTTTAATAGTTGATTCTCCGATTAAACGGGCTAGCTCTAACGTGGTCGTTCCTGAATCAAGAATAATAGAATCATTTTCTTCTAAAAACTCAAAAGCTTTTTTCGCTACATCATATTTTTTGGATGCAAACTTACTTTCTTTTTGATTAAAGTTTTCTTCGTAATTTAATTTTATGATATCATCTGCTATTACAGCTCCCCCGTGAGTACGTTCTAGCTTTTCTTCACTCTCTAGGGTAGCTAAATCCCGTCGGATAGTAGCTTCTGATGCTTCTAAAGTATCACATAGGTACTTAACGGTTATAGCTTTATTAATCATAAGTAGCTCTAAAATTTTCTGTCTTCGCTCACCCGGTAGCATCTGTACCATCCTTTCGGTTTTTTATATACCTAATTCACTATCTTTTAGTAATGTTAAAATATCATGTGGTGTTTTTGCACTTCTAAGGCCTGCTCTAAAATCTTCTTTCATTAGTTTTCTAGATAGTTGGGCAAGAATCTTTAGATGAAGAGTTCCTGAATCTTTCTCTGGAACGCCAATTGCAAAAATCAGATCTACATCTTCGTCGTCCAAGGATTCCCAATTCATTGGTTTTACTTTTGCAAACATCAAAAGTGGTTCTTTAACCGCATCTGTTTTACCATGTGGGATTGCTACACCAAATCCAACTCCTGTACTGTAGTCTGCTTCTCTTGCTAAAACCGCTTTTATATATCCCTCTACATCATTAAGTCTTCCTGCTTCTTCTGCTTTTTGTCCTAGTAATCTTATAGCCTCTTCTTTTGTAGTTGCCGGCAGATCTAGGATAATTAAATCTTCATTAATTATCATGATTGATAGTCCCTTCCTATATTTATATTTTTTTATTTGGTTAGATATGTTATCTAAAGACTGTTTCTGATGGTTTTAATATATCATATCAATCACATACAATCAACACTTTTATGTACTATTTTTTAATTATGTCATTATTGCCGTTATTTTCCGCGTAGTATTGTGACTTTTAACCAATACCTTTTTTCATTTCCCCTAATTCAATCACGCTCGCTCATTCATAGCGATTGAAATCACCAAAAAAATCCTTAAACCTAGATTTCCTAAGTTTAAGGATTAATCTTATACTTTAAAAACATTCAAAGCTATCTATTCCTCTTAGGTCCATACCAAAATAGACCCACCGCCTACCATTCCAACGAAAACCTGAAACAGATCTACGACCCACATATGTTAACCATGCCCAAAAACCATTTCCTCTTGTTGGCCAAATATAAACAAAACGGAAAACACATGGTCTTATAGTCCCTGGGTCTACGAATTTTGTGCTGGCTCCCTGTGTTTGGGAGGATTTAGTACTTTTAGTTGGTGTAAAATTAGGCGGTGGCGAACTTGGTGATCCCTGGGATCCAACATTTTGGCCCTGCGGGCCAAACCCAGGTCCTTGAGGTCCAAATCCTGGCCCCTGTGGCCCAAACCCTGGTCCCTGCGGGCCAAATCCCGGCCCTTGAGGACCAAATGGAACCATTTGCCTATACGGACATCCATAGGGTAAGTCATAAGTTTCTAGATGATACAAATAGCTCGGATCATCAAAACAGTCTTTCTCGATATTTTCATTTACTAATTCATTATTTTCCATGAAAACACTCCTTTAAATAACTATACTGCACTACCATAGTATGATTTAAATGGTATATCGTTCTTATTATTTCCCACCTATCATCAAGCATAATACCAATTGATCTAGGGCATACTATATTTATCAATCAGAAAGGAGCAATATTATGGCACATTATATCACAAGTATTTTAAAAGACTCTGGTGGAGAGATTACAGGCTATCAACTTGAAAATGGACAACTCTTATCTAAAGCTGAAGGTGTCTCCATGGCCAAACAAGGACTTATCGAGTATGTCACTGTTAGCACCTCTAAATTTGGTGAAGAGTACCTTAGAAGTACCCCTGATGAATATTCAAATAATAATCTAAGTAATTTACCATCCATCACTAATAACAAAATTGATGACCTATCAGTTGTGGCTGATGAATCTTTAAAATAATACAATAAATCACCGCTTGCTCATGATGCAAACGGTGACTTTTTCAATTTCTTTTGAATTTATTTTCTAACTATCTTATTTCTTTTTTAGAATTACTATAACGAGTAGCCCAGAAATGACTACAACACACGCATTTAATATCCACTTAAAATCAAGGCTGTTTTTATCTTTCAAGTCATTTGCTTCTCTTTCAACTAAATTCAGCAACTTAGCCGTTTCTTGCTTTGATTGTTCCATTTCAACCCTATAGGTACTAATATCATAGATTGGTTTTTGAGCTAACGCGTTACCAAAAAGAAGTTTTATTCCTTTAGTATCATTTGTTTTAAATACTATTTTATCAATATAGTATTCAATTTCTATTGCTTCAATAGTGATTGGCTTGTCATCTCGGTCCTTAATAACAATTTGCAAATACTCAGGTACAATAAATTCCTCCATTGTTTCTTTGAGAGAAATATCCATATCCTCAATCTTAAATTCTTCTAAGCTAAATTTATAGATTGTTCCTTTGGTAATTTGTTCTACTTTTTCTCCAGCTTCATTTACAACATAAATCTGATAATCTCTATTAAAGTCATCACCACTTTTTAACTTTATATTGCTTATTTTAAGACTATCTTTATTATGGATTTTAACTATTGTTTCTTTCTCTTCTTTATTTGTCTCTACCTTATAATCTATGACTTTAGAGTTTTTGTATTGTTCATAGGTTGCTTCTGTATGATCGTAAATAAGGGTTATATGACTAATTGGAATCTCTGTTGTATCATTCACTGAAATAATCCTATAATAGCCATATTTATAATTCCCCCCCAGAGGAACATGGGTTTTACTTTGCCCATTAACATTATAAATAATGTCAGTCTGAATATTATCCCAGGTTTTATTATCATGGCTGCCCAGTATTTTTACTTCTTTATAAAAACTATCTTTTGCCACCTCAAGTATGATGACGTTTCCTATAACATCCGTATTTACATTTATAGGTTTTATTTCATAATCAGCATAGTAATCATTTGTTTTCATAAAAGAAAGTATTTCTTCACCTGGATATGCTACATATTCCTTTGTATTTTCACCTATAAAACCATTATAGATATAGTAAGGTACAAATTCATTTTTTTCATTTATAAGCCTTATATCTGACAAATCTTTTTGTGCATGAGCATAGACTTCTTCATCTAAATAAATAGCCTTTACTTCTTCGCTATTTTCATAGGTTGCTTCTTTTGAGTATTTCCACTGGTCGCCATTATCTGCAGAAACACTACTAGCCAAACAAAGAATAAGGCCACCTACTAATCCGAATATCTTAGGAATTTTCCTCACTATGGACCTCCTCTTTTAAACTAGCGTTTAACTTTTGATAGATAAATGAAATGCCAATTAAGACAAGTCCAAAGCAGAAATACGCTATAATTCTACCGGCTCCTGCTAAATTACTTAAGTCGAAGATAAATAGTTTAGCTGTAGCAAAAATGGATAATCCAAGGCCAAATCTTCGTATGAGTAAGTAGTTTTTCTTAAAGCCAAAGATAATACATCCCATTGCTGAAACAACAAATACAATACTAATGATTAGATTGATACTTTGTAGATCTAATTGAACTGTTAAAAAGGTTGTCAATATGCCTAAAAGGTAAATCACCATAGCTAATGGGTAATATTCAATACTCATGCCTTGTTTTTTAATTAATTGAAGGGTTAAATCCTTGATGCTTAGGAATGCTAAAATATTGTATATAATCAGTACCACAACACCTATCAAGCGGGCTGCCGGAGTAGGCGTTCCGTCTATTCTATAAAAGGTCAGCACGATACAGGTGAGGTTAGAAAGGATTAGCAACCCTGTTGAGATAACAATGACCCCCTTATCTCGTATGGCTTTAATTTTCAGAAGTCCATAAGCAACTACTATGGTTATTAGAGCCAAAATAATGGTCTTGTAAAAAGACACATAACCTGGCGGCATTATTTTAACCATGTAAAGATCATAGGCCTTTCCAGCCATTCTTAATAAGTAAATCCATGTATTAAAAATCACACTATACTTAAATACATTAATCAGCTTTCCTTTTTCAGTATATTTCATTCCAATGTTTAGATTGTATTCTGGAAGATATAAACTAAAGACATAGACAAGTCCAAATGCCAAGAGTGAGTACCTAATGGCAAAATATTCAATATCCCAGCCCCAGATAATATCATTTATAACAAAGCCAAATGTACAAAGCCCCAGTATAATCCATCCACCTAACTCAATCTTTTCAACACTGCGTTTTTTTGCAAATACTAATATTAAGATAGCTTCTATTAGCCATCCCATAGCTGCCCACTCAACGCCAAACTGAAAAGGTATCATAAGAATACTAAAGGTTAAAGCAGTGATACTAAATAAGGCTTCTACATGCTTTTCTTGTGAGTACCTCTTTCTAATTATTCTACTTAAAACAAAATATCCGACTGCATAGACTAAGGCTAAAAATCCCTGATAGGCTTGAAATTCGGCTACTTCAAATAAAATATAAATGACCAGGCAATTTATAACGGTGTTAAATGCAAGCAAAATAAGGTCGGCCACTTTAAGCTTAATGTTTTCTTTAAAAGGATAGGCAAGTGTTATGCCTAGGTACATAATAAAGGTTAAGAACCCGTAGCTAATGCCAACAACCTCACTGTCTGCCGCAAATACCAACCATATTAAGCATGGTATGTTTAATATAAAGCTTAAATAATTTATAAAAATCCACCTTCGACCTAATGCTATGACTAGCATTAAAAGGTTTAAAATCATTAAATATCCCATGGCAACATATACACTGGCACCTGACATATCCATAAGAATCCCGAAACTAAAAAACGGTAGATATCCGCCTACTAAAGATATTCCAGCAATGGTCCTTGAATTATAGCGTTGAGACAAAACAAGTGCACCTAGGGTTATTAAAACTGAAATCATCATACTAATGGGGAGATTTAATATCCCAAAAAAGAAATAACTACTAAATACCGCTAGATATAAGGTACCTATTCCACCTCCACATAGACCTAGGGCAAATAAACTTTTCTCTTTTTTATTAAACCATTCCCCAGCACCTAACATAAGGCCTCCTAGTAAAAAACCAGATATAGCCTTCATATAGTCAGTAAACCAGGCAGAATAAGTGTATTTCATAGCTGTGGCAACACCAAATAATAATAATATAATACCTAGCTTATTAATCCAATTAAGACCAATATTAACTTCCATATTATTATGTTTTTGCTTTTTAATGATTTCTTCTTCTGTAATTTCTCTTTGCTCATTATCATATTCAGCTTTCATTTCTTCTAATGAGGTTTTATAAGTTTCACTGATTTGTTCTTTTTGAACTGCTATTTTCTCATTTAACATCTGCTCTAAATAATTAATTTGACCCTCTATTTCATCTTTATTTTCCAAAAGTTCTTCTGTTGCAATTCTATTTATTTCTCTTATTTTGGCTCGTGATGCATTTTCGAGATAAAGCAATCTATTGATAGCACCACTTTGTTCCTCCCCAAAGTATAGTTCAATCTTTTTCAAAGACGCCTTTAAGATGCTATTTCTCTCATTAAACATCTGCTCTCTTAAAGCAATTTTTATACCTATATTTTCTGTCCCTAACTTTTCCGCTTTTTCTTTTACCTCTCTTAACTCTTGGTGCAACTTGACAAATTCTTTTTTAAGTTGAATATTTTCATTAATAGAATCATCTTCATTTATTTTTTCAAGAACTTCTTCGTATTCTTTTAAGATGTCCTTTTGGCTTTCTAATAACTCTTTTACCTTATCATTTAAGTCCATAACATCCCCCCTATAGTTATAATTGTAAGTATTTTTTAAATACTTACAATTATAACATATTCAAAGATGCTTGAATACCTACTCTTCCTGTATGCTAATACCTTAATTACTTAACATCTGCCCCTAGCAAATCCAAAAATCTGCTTTTCTCATAGGTCCTTCCATTCCATCCCCCAGTATTAGAACTAATATATAATCTTTCTTTAGCCCGGGTAATAGCCACGTAAAATGTCCGTTTTTCTTCTTCCAGATTTCCATCTTTGACAGCTCGGTATGATGGGAACCTATTTTCCTGTGCACCTGCTAAAAAGACCGTATCAAATTCTAATCCCTTTGCTTGGTGCACAGTGATAATAGGTATTCTAATCCTTTTTCTATTTTTAAGCATGAGCAACTCTATATCCCCATTTGAAAGTCCTGTTATCTTCAGGACTTCTAGTAGGGCATCTTTATTGTTTTTATATTTATTATCAATCTCTTCCATAAGAAAATAAAACTTATGAAGATGCTGAACCTTGTCTGCTTCGTATGTTTTATTAATTCCAAAATCAACTACAATAGTTTTTACAACCTCAATGGGTCTCATAGATTCTACTTTAGCAAAGAGATCCTCTAGCAGGTTACTAATCTCCTCAAATGCCCTTAGGTGCTTGTTGATTTTATTCATTCGTTTAAATGAGCTAGGGTTAATTTTATCTTTTAGGACCATCATCAATAATTCAGATGTTGCTAAAATATCATCCATAGCGTCATGGGTTGGTTTATATTTTGTATCAAATTTCTCACTTAAGTAGCCTAGCTTATGATTCTTTTCATTGGGATAAAATCGTCTATACATATCCAGCGTATCATAAAAGGCTTTAAACATATGCCCCCCTAGTCCTACTTTGTTAAGCTCTGATTCTAAAATATCAATATCAAAAGATACGTTATGGCCCACAATGACACTGTCCTTAGAAAACTCAATAAATTCTTTTAGGACTGCTAGCCGCTCTTCTCCGCGCTGGGCTAGGGTTTCATCTGAAAATCCATGAATATGGAAGGAACCTGCAACACTTTTATCATTTTTAAGCAACTTCTCAAATCGCTCTATTTCATTGCCGTATTGATCAATTCTAATAGCTGCAATTTGAATAATTTGATCCTCTGTAGGGTCTACTCCGGTGGTTTCTACATCATAGACAATAATGTTTTGATCTTTCAGTGCGTCTATTAGAAGCTGAAATGGGTCGCCTAGCCCTCTTGTGTTTAGGTCAATAAAATCCGTGAGCTTAATGCCTAATTGCCTGTACTCCTGAGATTCTATTTCATCTAGTGTTTTATCTCCTATTCCTAAAGGAAATCTTTTCAAAATTCTTTTTAGACTAATCGCGTCATTACGATTAACAATCAGCTTCATAAAAGCAATCACATCTTTAACTTCTTGCCTTCTAAAAAATTTAAACTGATCTACTAAAACAAATTCAAACGCATCACCCGGTCCTTGTAATCCTCTTATGATCTTACTTAGTTCTACATTATAGTAATTGTCTCTTGTTAAAATACAAGTCTCACCTAAAAGTTTTTCATTATCCTTAATGGTTTGGTAGATATAAGCTGCTTCATCTGTGATATCATGGGTTACTTTAAAGACAACTTGATCCCCTTGTAAAGGTGATGCTATTTCCAAATTAGCTAGATTAAGTTCTTTTGATTTTTCTGGAAAAGCATTATGTAAATAATTGATTGATAGATTAACCAAGTTTTTTGTCGCCCTATAATTGGTATTAAAAATAATTTCTTTAGGGGTATAGTGTTTCTTAAAGTGTTTTAAAATATCTTCTGGGGCTGATCCTCTCCACTCATAAATAGTTTGAAAAATATCCCCACACAGCAGCACCTTATTATCCCCAAATATTTTTTGAATAATAAAGTATTCCACAACACTGGTATCTTGCACTTCATCAATATTTATATATTTATAAGCACTTTTAAAACTTTCTACGACTTCTAGGTTTTCAAATATATCTAAGGTATTTAGGATTAAATCATTAAAGTCTACGCCTCTGTTTTCCCTTAAAATCACATTATAAGTATGAACTAATTCTTTCCCATGATTTCTAAAGGCTTTTTTCATATGCCACTGATCTTCTTTGGCATTCCCTTTGCATATGGCATCTATTTTTTCCATTTTAGTTAAGTATATATCTTTTATAATCTTTCCAACTTCTAAATCTCCATGCTCTTTTATTTTAACGTTGGCGATTTCTTCTTTAACGCTATTTATAAATTGCTGGACCAGATCTAGTTTAAATATTCTACTTTGAAATTCCGGCAGTAGGCTTAAGGTTTCTTTAATGACCTCTTTACAGTCTTCTTCATCATAAACCATAAAATCTGTAAATAAATCAGTTTGTTTTTTTGCCTGCCTTTTAATAATATCAAAGCACCAGCTATGAAAGGTTTTGACTGTAATATCCTTACTTTGAGGGCCTACCATAGCTTCTATTCTATCTTTCATTTCTTTACAAGCTTTATTGGTAAAGCTAATGCATAGGATCTCTTTTGCATTAGCTTTTTTATTTTCTATAATATTGGCAACCCGCCTGGCTAGGGTCCCTGTTTTCCCTGTTCCTGCCGAAGCTAGTACGACTATATTTTGATCTAGCTCATTGATTACTTCCTGCTGTTTTATATTAATTTTCTCCATTTGTTCTCCTTTAAAATATTAAAATCCCTAGACCCTAATTCATTTTCAGGGTCCAGGGCCAAATTACTTACAGTTCGCTTTCACATATTCTCTTTATATTATTTTTTTCTAATACTGTTTTAGCCTCATCTAAGTCTTCCATTTTAAATACACCAAATGCTTCTCCTGATTCTTTTCCTAAAAAAGCATACATATATTCAATCTTAATACATGCATTTCCAAGGACTTCTAAGACTTTAGCAAGGCTTCCTGCCTCACGAGAAAAGGGTACGATAATAACGTCCGATTGTCTTACAATAAAGCTATTTTCTTTTAACACTTGATACGCCTTATCATTATCACTGACGATTAATCTTAAAACACCAAAGTCTATGGTATCGGACAATACTAAGGCACTAATATCTATATGAGCCTCTGCTAGTATTTTTGTAACCTCTGCAACTCTGCCTGGTGAGTTTTCAAGAAATACGGATAATTGCCTAACTGACATATGATAACCCCCTTATTTTATTTGCATCTTCGGTCAATGACTCTGATTGCTTTGCCTTCGCTTCGTTCTATGGTTTTTGGCTCAACTAGCTTTAATTTAATACTAATCCCTAGGGTACTCTCAATGTTTTGTTTTATTTTTTGAGTCATTGTTTGAAGCTTTTTAATTTGATCTGAGAAAAATGATTCATCCACTTCAACCCACACTTCAAGGCTATTGAGATTATTAACACTATCTACAAAGAGTAAGTAATGAGGCGCTGTAAGTCCCATTTCAAGCAGTGCACTTTCAACTTGTGTTGGGAATATATTGACCCCCCTGATAATAATCATATCATCGGTTCTGCCTAAGCATTTTTCCATTCTAACAAGGGTTCTTCCGCAGTCACATTTTTCATCATGAAGGATTGTCAGGTCTCCCGTTCTATATCTAAGAAGAGGTATTCCTTCTTTTTGAATGGTGGTAAAGGTTAGTTCCCCTTCCATTCCAAAGGGTAAGGATTTTAAAGTCTCTCGCTCTATTGACTCTGGTAAAAAGTGGTCTTCGTTAATATGGAGCCCATTATGCATCTGGCAATCAAAGGATACCCCCGGCCCTGTCATTTCACTTAGGCCGTAGATATCCATTGCCCTAATGTTTAATCTTTGCTCTATTTCTAATCTCATGGGCTCTGACCAAGGCTCTGCGCCAAATATACCAACCCGAAGTTTTAAGTCTTCTCTTTTAATCCCCATTTCATCCATTGTTTCTGCTAAATATAGGGCATATGATGGTGTACAGGCAAGAACTGTACTGCCAAAATCTTTCATAATTTGAATTTGTTTTTTAGTATTGCCACCTGATATTGGGATAACCGTGGCCCCTACCTTTTCAACCCCATAATGCATCCCCATACCGCCTGTAAAAAGGCCATACCCATAGGCAACCTGGACAAAATCATCTTTAGTAACCCCATAGGCATACAGACACCTAGCTACCATTTCTGACCAGTTTGTTAAATCTTTTCTTGTATATCCCACGACAATAGGGTGGCCTGTGGTTCCTGAGGATGCATGTAGTCTTACGATTTCATTTTGCGGGACTGCAAACAGTCCATAGGGATAGTTATCCCTCAAATCCTGTTTCGTTGTAAAGGGCAATTGTGGTAAATCTTCAACTCCCCTAATATCCCCCGGTTCTATTCCTAAAGCGTGCATTTTTTTCCTATAAAAAGGAACGTTGTGATAGACTCTCTCAACTGTATTTATGAGGTTATGACTTTGAAGTTCCCTCATCTGGTCACGGCTCATTTGTTCTTTGGTTTCATCCCACATCATTTGCTTATTCCCCCAGTTTATGATTGTTACTTGCGCTGCTTTTATTTGACCTTATAACCTAATTCAAATGCTTTTAAGTTTTCTTCTACGAATTTTTCAGGTACGGTTTCTACTATTGCCTCTTGCCACATTTGTTTAGGAATATCTGTTATAGAAGCTAAAATTCCTACTAAAATAATATTAGCTGTCTTTACATTCCCAGCTTGGGTTGCAAGTGTTACGGCGTCCACACTATATAACTTAATAGGTAACTCAGAAAGTTCTTTAACTAAATCACCAGGATATTCAACAGTTCCTGCTACTACTGGCATTGGATCTATTTGCTGGGTATTAACAATAAGGGTGCCATCTTTTTTTAGCCAATCAATATACCTTGCCCCTTCAAGTTGCTCAAAAGCCATAATAAAATCTGCTGTCCCTTTTTCTACTACTGGAGAATTCACTTTCTTTCCCATTCTAACGTGTGTGACAACACTTCCACCTCTTTGGGACATACCATGTACTTCTGAGAGTTTAATATCCAGGCCAATTTTATCCGCAAGTGTTCCAAATATCCGGCTTGCAAGCAGAGCACCTTGGCCCCCTACAGCACTAATTAAAATATTCATTATGCTTCACCCCCAACAATTGCATCAAATTTACATACTTTCGTGCAAAGACCGCAGCCTACACAAAGGATTTGATTAATTTTCATTTTGTTATCTTTAAATGATATGGCTGGACATCCCACTTTTAAACAAGCTTTACACTTTATACACTTATCCGTGTTTATTTTAAGCGGTCTCTTGGCTATATTATGTCTTTTTATTAAAATACATGGTTTCTTTGTAATGATTAAAGAAGGTTCCTCGGCGTTCAATTCTTCTTTTATCACCTGTTCCAATTTTTCAATATCATAAGCATCTACCACTTGAACCCTCTTGACACCTATGGCTCTGCCTAAGGCTTCAAAATTAATAACCGGTGCTGGTTCACCTTTTAAGTTGTAACCAGTTCCTGGGTTTTCTTGATGCCCTGTCATACCTGTAATGGAATTGTCTAGTATAATGGTTGTTGTATTTCCTTTATTGTAAACCACATCAATGAGTCCTGTGATTCCTGAATGCAAAAAGGTTGAATCCCCTATGACTGCAATAGATTTTTTAGCAAAGTCTTTCCCTCTTGCTTTTTCAAACCCTAAGGCCATTCCAATACTAGCCCCCATACAAATGGCTGTATCCATAGAAGCGATTGGTGGGAAGGCCGCTAGTGTGTAGCATCCAATATCTCCTGATACATGGAGCTTTAATTTTTTAAGCACATAAAAAACACCCCTATGATGACACCCTGGACATAAGGTTGGTGGTCTATTTGGAATCTCTTCTAAAAAGTTAGGTTCTACGCCCTGTATGCTTTTTCCAAAGATAGCTTTTCTAATAATGGCTGGACTTAATTCTCCAATGGTTGGAATAACTTCTTTTCCAATCACACTAAGTCCCCATGACCTTATTTTTTCTTCAAAAATAGGCTCTAGTTCTTCAATTACATAAACCTTGTCGCACTTACCTACAAACTCGGTTATTTTTTCTTTAGGAAGGGGATAGGACAATCCTAGCTTTAAAAAGGAAGCGTCTGGCATAACTTCTTTTGCATATTCATAAGCTATTCCACTTGTAATAACACCTATTTTTAAATCGTTATATGCCACTTTATTAAGGGTTGTTGTTTCTGCAAACGCTTCTAATCTTCGAAGCCGATCTTCTACGATGACCCTTCTTTTCTTAGCAACGGCTGGAGCTACTATGTATTTATTTGGATTTTGATCGTACTCTTTTAAAGGAACATCTTTTTTATCTTGTATGGTTACAAGACTTTGTGAATGTGAAACCCGAGTGGTTAATCTTAGAATAACAGGTGTATCAAATGTCTCACTTATTTCAAGGGCTGCCCCTACGAAATCTTTACATTCTTGGCTATCTGACGGTTCTATAACTGGAACTTTTGCTGCCATGCCAAAGTATCTTGTATCCTGCTCATTTTGTGAGCTATGTTGCCCTGGATCATCTGCAACTGCTATAACAAGGCCCGCATTGACTCCTGGATAAGAAATAGACATAAATGGGTCCGCTGCTACGTTTAACCCTACATGTTTCATTGAAACAATGGTTCTAGCACCTGCAATAGATGCCCCTATTCCGACTTCCAAAGCCACTTTTTCATTGGGTGACCATTGGGCGTTAATCGTATCAAACTTCGCAATTTCTTCCGTTATTTCTGTACTTGGTGTTCCTGGGTAACCCGTTGCTACGGTTATACCGTGCTCATAGGCACCTCTGGCAATAGCCCCATTACCAATTAGTAATTTTTTCATAAATTTAGTATTCCCCCTTTATAAATTCTATGTTTCATACTTTTATTATCTTATCTTTAATAATACATGAAATCTCATAAATATACAATAATTTAGACTCCTTTATTAATATTCTATAGCAACAAAAAGTCCCCCCCTACCTTCATCTAAAAGAAGGTAGGGGGAGAATCTATCTTATCTATTATATCTACTTATATTTAAACTTCCCAAATTCTTTCAAATAACTCTGGTGGTTGATTGCAAAGAGGACATGTAAAATCATCTGTCATAGGCCCTTCATGAATATGCCCACATATAGAGCATTGCCATCTTTCCACTTCACCTTCTGCTAGGTTTATTTTCTTTTTAGGTTGTTCCACCTTTTCATTGGGTTTAATCAGCTCTAGTAATCTTTCTACAACTTCTATCGGAAAGCCTGCTGGTGGCGCTTCTAGTAATGATCTTAAAAGCTTATTCACATTAGCACTTTGCGGAATCATATAGCCTGCTTCTCGTATAAGATCTTCTGCCATGATTCTATTTGATTTTGCAATAGCCATAGCTAATTGCTTTTTAATTGGTTTATCCGTAGCTGATGCAATTTGTAAGGCCGCCTTTTCCTGGACTGTTTTACTACTTGCTAGTTCAAATAGCTCATTTACAACTGCATTGGATTTTTTCTGTTGGGGTGGATATTCTTTGGGAACCATTGATATTGCACCGGATGGACAGGCTTTAGCACATATCTCGCACCCATTACACCTTAAGGCATCAATTTGTCCTGTTTCTGTATCCGTTGCCCCTGTTGGACAAACATAAAGACATAAACAATCCTTTGTACATAATGTTATGTTTCTTACTGCGCGCATAGTAACTACCTCCCTATCTCAATAATTTTAAATTTTGGCACCTTACAAATCGGACAAATTTCTGGTGGTTCATTGCCTATGTAAACAAACCCGCAGATGTCACATACATGAACCTTTGTGCCTTCTAGCATTGTATCTCCTTGTTTCTCATAACTAGATAAAATCGAGTTTAAAATTTTAGTTACCTTTTCTGTCCACAAAAGTGCTCTTTTAGCCCCTCTATCCTCTTTAGTTGTGGCAATAGCATTTGCATTTGGATAAGTATGATTTAAATCTCTTTCAATATTAAGCAGGATATGGTTAATACAGCTTTCTGAAACAGTAGATGTGTTTCTTGCATAGTAATCTGAGAGCTTTGCAAATAATTCTGATTCCTCCTCCAGATATTGTTTTTTAGCTCCTTTAGCAAGGTTTGAACAAAGTGCTGAAAGTTCTCCATTTAACATTTCCCCTAGCTCATCATTATTTTCATCAATGGCTATTTCCTCAGTTTTACTCTCTTCCACTTGCTCTTCAAAATTCTCTTTTAAAGCATTGCATAATGGACATGTCCAGTCATCAGCTAAATCTTCCCACTTTGTTCCAGGGGCAATTCCTGATTCTGGGATCCCTTGGGCTTCATCATAAATAAAGCCACAGATGGTACAAATATATTTTCTCATTAGGTAGCCTCCTTTATTTGATTTTATACACTTAGTATATCATAACAATTAACAAAAAATCTCCTAACTTAGGTTAATAAGTTAGAAGATTAGTATTAGTTGTTTGTTTTTGATAATATATACTCATAACATGCTCTTTTTTCTTTTCCTAAGACTTTATTATTCAAGACAAAACCATGTTTCTGAGTTGAAAATATAATAATCATAGTCGGTTTTTTTGATACGCCTTGTATAGCTTTCCATTTTAACTTAGAGTTTTGATCCCCTGTTTTTATATGAACGCCATGATCATCAAAGCCTATCTCCACTTCTTGTGGAATCTCTGGTATCTGTTTTTTGGCCCGCCTATAAATTGCTAGAGGCTGAATAACTGTAAATAAACAAATTCCTATAATTAAAAGTATTTTCATAGGGATCCCTACGTCTCCCCAAAACTTCCCTGTCAAAAGTAGCATGGCCACTGTAAAAATAATATTACATACCCCTATAAGGGAGCCATAAGTACCGTACATAGCTAATTGCCAAACATCAAGAGCTGTTGTTGTATAGGTAAACTTATATTTCATAGCCCTAGTTCGCAAATAATGCTGGGAGCCATAAACTAACTTCAGGAATAAAGGTAATCAGTAATAAAGTAATAATCATACAAACATAGAACGGTAATGTGGCTTTTACAAGCCTTTCCATTGATACGCCTGAGACTGCAGAACCAATAAATAGAACTGAGCCAACAGGTGGTGTTAAAAGACCTATACCACAGTTTAAGACCATCATAATACCGAACTGAATAGGATCAATCCCTATTGAAGTCGCAATTGGTAATAATATTGGCGTAGCAATTAATATGATAGGAGCCATGTCCATAATCATACCAAGAATTAAAAGGATAAGGTTTAAAAGTAAGGCCAGAATAATTGGATTATCAGTAAGACCTACAATTGCTGATGCCGCTAAATCTGGAACGTGTAATCTTGTTAAGCAATATCCAAAAATACTTGAAGTTGAAATTAAAATGAGGACAATTGAAAGCGTGTGGACCGCATCATCTAAAACTTTCCAAACGCCTTTCCAATCAAGCCCCTTATAAATAAATACACTTACAAACAAACTATAAAAAACGGCAACCGCTGCAGATTCTGTAGCGGTAAACCAACCACCTACAACACCTACAACAACAATTAAAACAGCTGCAAGGGCCCAAAAAGAAACGCTAAGCTGCTTAACTAAGTTTTTAATTGTAAAGGGTTCACCTTTTGGATAGTTTCTCTTAACAGAAATAATGTAAGAACCTATCATTAAAGTGACTGCTAAGATTGCTGCTGGTATATAACCTGCAAGGAAAAGACTTCCTACTGAAACACCACCTGCAGTGGTTGCATAAATAACCATATTATGACTTGGTGGAACCAATAGTCCCTCACATGATGATGTTATGGTAACTGCTGCTGAAAAGTCATCATCATACCCTTGCTCTACCATCATAGGAATTAAAATACTTCCAAGAGATGCTGTATCTGCTGCTGCTGATCCGGAAATTCCGCCAAAGAAGTAAGATGCAACGATGTTAACCATTGCCATTCCCCCACGCATCCATCCTACACAGGCGTTTGCTAGTGCAATCAGTTTGTCAGATATTCCACCTGATCCCATAAGGCATCCCATTGTAATAAAGAAAGGAACTGCCATAAGGCTAAAAGAACTAATCCCTTTTACCATCTGTTGCCCAATAATTGAAAGAGGTAGGCCTTGGTATAAAAGGCACAATAGAGACGAAAGCGCTACTGCATAAGCAATAGGAAATCTTAAAAATATCATTATAAAAAAGCTCGCTAGTAAAACCAATATTGCTATAGTATTTGCATCCATGCCTATGCCTCCCTTACATAAAATCTTTTAATGTGGTTATAAATACCCTCTATTTCAAACACAAGCATGGCTATTCCTGCTAAAGGAACAGGGAAATACATCCAAAATCTAGAAACACCTGGCATGCTTACATAAGATCCTTTTGAACCAATTTGTACTGCATACTTCCAACCTACAGATATCATAACTAGCGCAAGTCCTAAAATAGCTAGGTCTGCAACGATATCTAAAACGATTAGAATCTTTTCAGGTATATACTTATCAAACACCGTCATACGAATATGCGCATTTCTTCTTATGGCTAAAGCCGCCGAAAGAACTGCCATGTATGCCATTGACGTTAAAATAACTTCTTCACTCCATGCTGGATCTGGAATAAACGAAACATACCTCCCCAGTACCGACATAGCTGTAATAAGAATATCAAGTATTAAAAGCAACTTACATGCTAAAAGAACAAAGTTATATACAGCATCATATACTGGCTTAATTTTATCAACTTTTTCAAAAATTTTCGGCATATCTATCCTCCTTAAAAGGTTAGGCACAAAGGCTACACTTAGCCCTTGTACCTACTAATTATCCTACTAATATTATTATTCTATGTTTCGTTCTATCGTTAATTCTCTCTTTATTAGATATTATTTCATATCTAAAATTCTTTGGTAAAGTTCAGCATTGTCTTTTGTAGACTCTTCAATAATTTCTTTACATGCTTCTTGCCAAGGTGTGATATCAGGAACATCTACAACATTAACACCGTCTGCTCTTAGCTCTGCTAATACTTTTTCTTCAGCTTCTTCAGAAACTCTTCTGTTAAATTCTGATGTGTATTTACCTGCTTCTACAAGAATATTTTGTTGCGTTTCTGTAAGTTTAGCCCAAGCTTCATCTGTAATTACGACTTGGATTGCACCAAGTGTGTGACCATCAAGAATGATGTTTGGTGAAACTTCTGGAAATGCATTTGATTTATAGTTAGCGATTGGTTGCTCAGCGCCGTCTACTACACCTGTTTGTAGTGCAGAATAAAGTTCACCAAATGATACAACTGTAGGAGAAGCGCCAAGTCCTTTTACCATACCATTCATAACTGGATCATTTGACACACGCATTTTCATACCCTTTAAGTCTTCTATTGTGTTAACTGGTTTAACTGTAAAGAAATGTCTAAATCCTTCTTCACCATAGAATAAACCTCTAACGCCACTACCATTTTCTTGTGATTCTAAAAGGAATTCTGGTGCTAACTCAGATGTTGCAAAATTCCAAAAGTGATCACGGCTTACAAATGTGTAAGGAACAGAAAGTAATTTTGATTTTTCACCGCCGTAGCTTGTAAGTGCAAATGCTGAGATACGAGAAATATCAATTGTTCCACCGCCACCAAGCATTGTATCAAGTACGTCGTTCTCTGAACCTAAAACACCACTTGCTTGAAGGTCAATTTTAATCATTCCACCTGAAAGTTCTTCAACTTTCTCTTTAAATGCTGTACCTGTTTGACCAACAATAGTATCTAAAGGGTTAACTTCTGCATACACAAGTGTAATTGCTGGTCCTGCATCTGGCCCTGCTTCTGTTACTTCTTCTGGTGTAGCGTCTGTTTTAGGTGCTTCTTCAACCGGTTTTGGCTCTGTTGGTGTTTTTAACCCACAAGCTGATAATGACACTACTAATAATGCACTTAAAACGACTGCTGCTATTCTCTTTTTCATATTATTCCTCCTATTATGTTTGTTGGTGGCCACGATTTTCTCTACCACTCATCTTATATACTACCACATCTCTTGAAAAAAGGGAATAGCTTATTTTTAGTATATTTTCATAACTTCTTAGGTTCCTAACTTACATAATGTTGCTATTTACACAACAGTCAGATTCTTTCCCATAAAACACTCACAACAACTCACATAATAACCTGTTATATATCACCATATGAAACGCTAATACTAGACCATAAAAAATTCGCACCCCTAGTAAATACTAAGAATGCGAATTTTACTTGCTACTACTTAAAGATTATTCACTTTAATTGTTTTCTTGTAGTAGTTTGTATGTGTGTAAATTTCTTCTTTTAATGGATTCTTTTTATCTTTCATTATTGTGTAAATCATATATGCAAAGACCCCTAGATTAAATATAAAGGAAATAACACTTAAAGTCATCCACATACTTGCCTTATACGTAGGAATTATTTGGAAAAGTGGACTTTTTTGAAAGTCAAATGATAAAGAGAACATTGCATATAAGGCTAATATTTGAGCTCTGTGCTGTAACCAAGCACCTTGTTTAAATACAAATTCTGAAATCATTGCAGCTGTTAAGATAGCAAATCCAGCATACATAGATCTTGTTGAAATGCCGTTATAAACATAGGCAAAGTTCCATCATTAACTCCCCCTATTAATTAATTAATTT
This sequence comes from Candidatus Epulonipiscium sp., assembly GCA_012841565.1. The sequence continues at coordinate 82,315 of DUUM01000090.1, forward strand.
AGCAAGCAACAATTTCTTTTATGTTAAACTCTTCTCCTGATATGATTTCATACGCTTCTCCCCCGCATTTGGGGCATATCTTTCTATGCTCAATAATGTTATAGACTTCATTACACGTCTCGCATTCCCCCTTTGCTGGGAGCTGTATAATTTCTAACTTTGTCTCCTCGTAGGGCGTTTCACTAACAGCTGCCGGATAACACTCTTCAATAAACCTGGGTATTGCCTGCGATAATTGACCAATCTCTAATATAATTTTTTCGACCTTTTCAAGGTTGTTTTCTTTTACAAAATTATCTACTACTTTTATAACTTCGTATACAATTCCTAATTCATGCATATGATTACCTCGTTTTAGTAAATGGATTTACTTTATTTGCAGTAATTTTAACTTTTCGAACAATCGTATTTTTAATAACCGCTTTTGGCAATTTATCAATCTCAAAACCTTTAACATCATGAACTCTTTCAAGTGAAATGGCATCAAACTTGCATTTGAGCGTACAAGCTCCGCAACCAACACATAGATATTCATCTCGTTTAGTAACACCACAGCTCAGGCATCTTTGCGTTTCTTTCTTGATTTGTTCTTCTGTTAAAGTTCCTCTTAAGTCTTTGAAGGTTGTTTTTGCTTGTTTACCATCAACATGATCAATCTTTTGTCTTGCTACGCCATCATATCCTTCTATTTCTGCTAAGTTTGATTTATCCAGCACTGTATATGAATGGGTATCTCTACCAAATACTAAGGATTGCCCATTTTGTACAAATCTGTGTATTGAAACAGCGCCCTCTTTACCTGCTGCTATAGCATCAATTGCAAATCTTGGACCCGCTGCAACATCTCCCCCTGCAAAAATATCTGCTTGTGACGTTTGTAGTGTAATCGGATTAATTTCAATGGTTCCTCTAGCTGCTAATTTTACCCCTTCGTTTTCTAAAAGGTTTCCATAGTCAAAAGTTTGACCTACGGATAATAATACATAATCACATGGCACTACTTTTGTATCCTTCTCATCAAACTGAGGATTAAACTTGCCGTTTTCATCCCATATTATAAGACAACGTTTAAACTCAACACCTGTTACTTTTCCATTTTCAGTAATAACCTTTGTTGGTCCCCAAGAGTTGTTAATGTTAATATCTTCGCTTAATGCCTCTTCAACTTCTTCAACATGAGCTGGCATATACTTTCTAGATTCTAAACAAAATAGGTCTGTTTGAGATACGCCATCTAGTCTAACTGCCGTTCTTGCAACGTCTATTGCAACGTTACCACCACCTATAACAATAACTTTACCTGCTACTTTTGTTTCTTCTCCTAAGTTAACGGTTCTTAGGAAGTCTACGCCGCTAATGACTGCTTCTGTATCTTCTCCATCTATTCCTAATGCTCTACCTGCATGAGCTCCTATTGCGATAAAGAAAGCATTAAATCCTTTGTCCCTAAGATTTTGGATGGTTAGGTCCTTGCCAATTTCAACGCCAGTTTCAAACTTGACGCCCATTTCTTTTATAACATCAATTTCTGCTCCAATGACATCTTTTTCAAGTCTATAGGATGGAATCCCTAAGGTTAACATTCCGCCTAGTTGTTTTTGTTTTTCAAACACAGTTACGTCATATCCGTCTATTGCAAGGTCATAAGCGCAAGTGAGTCCTGCTGGACCTGCCCCAATAATAGCGACTTTTTTATCACTATAGTCATGTCTTTTTCTTGGTATATATCTTGTTTCTTTATTTAGATCCTGCTCCGCAATAAACTTCTTAATATCATCAACAGCTACTGCCTCATCTATGTCGCCACGTGTACAATCTTCTTCACATAACTTTGGACAAACACGACCACAAACTGCAGGTAGAGGGTTATGGCTTTTAATGAGTTCTAATGCTTCTGTATATTTTCCTTGTGAAGCAAGTTTTACGTAGCCTTGTACTGGAATATGTGCCGGGCAGTTTGTAATACAAGGTGCAGTACCTGAGTCTAGTGTGTTTTTTCTATTGATTCTGTAGTCACTGTTCCATTTATCTTCTTTCCACTCTGTATTTTTAGGTGTTATCTTAATGATTTGTTCATCTATTGGTGTAACAGAACATAATTTTTGTCCAAGTCTAAGGGCATTGGTTGGACAGACATCCACACACTCCCCACAAGCCACACATTTACTCTCATCTATAACCGCTTTATAGTTTGATCTTACAATGTCGTTATTAATAAATTCATTGGCAAGTCGCATTGCATAACAGCCACAGCCGCAACAGTTACAAATCGCATGGGTATGACCTGGCGTATCTAAGTTTGGAATAGAGTGCATTAAGCCATTATCTTCTGCTGCTCTTATTATCTCAAAAGCTTCTTCTCTTGTTATTTCACGGCCACGGCCTGTTTTTATGTAGTACTCAGCTGCGTGGTCTAATTGTACACACATCTCTTCCTTTAAATGTCCGCACCCTTCCCCCATAGATTCACGGGATGTTCTACAAGAGCAGTCTGATACTGAAAATCTTGTCGCTTCATTTAAATGCTGTGAAACTTCTTCATAAGAAGCTCTTTTTGAATTGCCATCAATAGCTCTTTGAATAGGTAGTACCCGCATAGGACCACCGCCTATAGGCATAATACCAGCTGCCATAGGTCCTTTTCTACTTCCAAAATAGTAAAATGCCTGTGCTACTTCTGGATGTTTAGCAACAAGTTCTTTATTATTATTAATCATCTCTAAGTGTCCTGGAACAAAAATATCTTGCCAGTATACATCTACACCGTCTACTGTATTAACGAAGGCAACCCCTGTCCAAGCAATGTAATCAAGGGCTTCTTTAACTTTTTCGTAAGGCTCTCCAGATGCTTTTGCAACATCTTCCGCACTCACCTTTTCACGGAACTTTAAGTGCATTGCAATTTTAGCTTGATAGGCATCAATGATTGACTCAAGAGCATAATATTCAGGTCCGAAGGGAATAACAGCCCTAGAGCTTCCAGCCTTTGTTCTTCCTATCTTATTTGCTAAATCAACAATTTCTTGTCTGTATTCTCTACCATCAACTTCATCCCATGTTAACGCAATCTTAAATTCTTTTGACATTTTTATGCCTCCCTATTTAATTCTTCTTTAATCCAATTAGTCCATGCTTCTACACCTTCACCTGTTTTAGCAGATAGTGGGAAAATCACAATATCTTTGTTTAACTTTCTTACTCTTTCTTCAAGCAAATCAAATTTAAAATCAAAATGCTCAAGAGCATCTATTTTACTAACAATGAGCACATCTACCTTACCAAATATTTTAGGATATTTTAAGGGTTTGTCATCTCCTTCAGGGACACTTAGGATGGCAACATTTTTCATAGCCCCTGTATCGTATCCTGCTGGGCAAATAAGATTGCCTATATTTTCTAGGAAAACTAAATCTAATTCTTCTACTCCCAGTTCATCAATGCCTTGTTTTGTCATAGTGGCATCTAAATGGCACATGCCCCCAGTATGTAATTGGATTGCTTTTGCCCCAGCCTCTTGAACCGTCCTAGCATCTACATCAGAATCAATATCCGCTTCTAATACACCTATTTTAATTTCGTCTTTCAAGGCCTTGATGGTACTAACAAGGGCTGTTGTTTTTCCACTTCCTGGTGAGGACATAATATTAATTAAAAAGACACCCTGCTTTTTGAGTTCATCCCGAGTTGCCTGAGCAACTTTTGAATTATCCTCATGTATATCTTTTTTTATTGTAAAAGTTTTAAATTCATTCATTTTTTTCCTCCTTAAGTTGTTTTTGCCTGTTTTGACTTAATTAGATTAAATTCATTATATCAACTTCAATAAGGCTTAACAATCAAAGCTTGTTGTGCTCTTTTTGTTCCCATTTACTTTACCAATGAGTTTACACTCCATAAAACATATAAGAGCTTAGCAGTAAAGCTCTTTCTCATATATTTAACCGTATTATGTGTTAACAAAATATCAAAGTAAACTTTCTTTATTTTTACCCTTTTCTCTTGCAAAATTGAACCCTACACGATACACTGTTATTATAAGTAAGATGTTCTATAAACGATACAATAATGAAGGTGATGATGTGCAAAAAGACTTTAGATTTAAAATAATTTCAGAAGGGTTAAAAAATGGCGTCAGTATCACTTGCAGAAAGTATAACATCTCAAGGACACTTTATTACCGCTGGCTAAAAAGATATAAAGCCAAAGGTATTGATGGTTTAGTAGATGTGAAAAAGGATTTTATACCTCTAAATAAAACAGATTCAAAAACAGAGGAGGCACTTCTTAATCTTATAAAAGAATACCCTCACTATGGACCAAAGGCTTTAAACTACTTATTTGATGAACTTGGATACAATATAAGTGAATCAGCCGTCTATAATATTATGAAAAGAAATAATCTCACGAAAAAAGTAGAACGTATTAATTACGCCAAAAAACAAGTCCCTACTACGCCAGCTGTTCCAGCCTTAGATAAGCTCAGTAGTGGAGAGTGCTGGATTTTTTGGACCACTGAATATGGCTATTATGAAAACCTAGGAAATATATACGAATATACCTTGTATGATTTAAAAAGCAGGATTGCCTGCACAAGGCTATATAAAGAAATAGCCCTAAAAAACTTCGAAGATCTTTTAACGGCTGTTGCTATGCCTATTGCAAATGCACTTCATCTTGAAATAAACTTTTTATATTTTTTTGAGAATGATAAAATATCAAAACAACTAGGCAGAACCTTTAACTCCAAAATAAATACCCTTATTATAGACAATGCCTTTGATTTTAAAATACATACTTTACTTTCTGATAATGAAGACTTTGGGGCGATTGATACCCTAAGAAATAACTATACAGAAGGTTGCCTATCCTTTTTAATAAAACTCAACCAAACAGAACTAACATTTGGCGATCTTAAGTTAAAGTTTCAGGATTATCTTAGAGATTATAATCTAAGCAATAAATCTATATTTGATGGGGAAGCATACTCCCCTGTTGACTATCATAACAAGCTCACAAATACTAAACTTATCTTGCCTCTTTGGGCATACATCAACCGCAAATACTAAAGGAGAGCCATATGAAGATAGCTGTAATAGGTGGAGGCTTTAGCGGTATGCTAGCTGCATACTTACTTGAAAAGAAAGGTATTAATGTAACAGTCTATGAAAAAGAAGAATATATTGGAGGCCATTGCCAGACTATTGTCAGTAAAAATGTTTATACTGAACTGGGCACCATCGTTTCTTTTACAGGCCAGATTAAGGAGCTATTAATTGATTTGCAAGTCGACTACACAGAACGTTTTATCTATCGAAACTTTGTAGGTGACCAGTACCAAATTGTTGAACATATGCTAAAAGAAGACGTTATTTTGTTAATGAATGAATTGTCTAGTCTTGCCCTTATTCTTGAAGAACACGCCTATGCTCTTAATGAAATCAATTACGGATATATCCCTGAAGATTTAATGCTTCCCTTAAATCAGTTTCTTAAAAAACATGATTTAAAATTTGTTTGCCAAGTTATAGCACCCCATCTGTCATCCTTTGGATTTGGATGTTCAGATGACATTCAAGCTTATTATGTCTTTAAGACATTTAGTATTGATACCTTACTGTCTTTTATGCGCGGCGACAAGCTTTTGTTCATTAATAAAGGCACCTCAGAACTCATTAAAAAACTAAGCCAAAAAATCTCGGATATAAGGTATTCTCTTGAAGTGAATAACGTTGAAGTCCTAGGCGATCAAGTTAAAGTTGAAACGCCTTATGGAGATGATTATTTTGATAAGGTTCTTATTACAACCAAATTACCAAGGGGCGTTATTAAAGATGAGCTCTATAATGAATTAATGAAAAAAATTGATACCAATCCATTTATTGTTTGTGCCTATGAAGTGACTAATAAAGATCTAGCAACAACCTATTATAAGGCCCATCTAGGCAAAAAAGGTAAAATACAATTTTTCTTTTCTTCAAGGCAACATAGCAGGACAATCCTTACGACCTATGCCTATGGAAGGATTGAAAAAGATATAATAGATGGCATAACCGAGGATATCAAAAAATCTGGGATTCATATTAAACAATTAGTAACTGTAAAACAATGGTATATATTTCCACATTTACACGTTCATAACTTAACTCAAACCTTCTATAAAGAAATTAATGACAGACAAAAAATTAGTAATATACGGTTAATTGGTTCTTTAGTTTCTAAACCTTCTATTGATAATTTATATTTGTCTGTTAAAAATTCTGTAGATGAAATGATAATGCCTATTTTTGAAAAATAGGCTATACTTAATGATGATCATATTCCTTAGTAAAATTATAAATAGAAAAAAAATTAGATTGCGAGGCCTATATATGCAAAGAAAAGATATACTCGAGTTGAAAAAACGATTTAAAAAAGATAAATGTACTTTTACTAACATGTCCGGTTGCTATGTTAATGATGAAAAGAAGATTATTTCTAAGTTTAGTGAGTTCTTCTTAAACTTAGATGAAGACGAACTTTTTAAATACTTAGAAATTGCCAAAAAGGTTTTATCAGGAACCCTAGGTAATAATATTTTAGAGCTTAACTTTCCACTAGACGAGGACTTTACCAACGAAACACAAACTTCCCTTCAACAGCTTAAAAGAAGCCGGCTAAAGGATGAAGGTCTACTGGATGTTTTTTATGAGCTGATCATCGATCATTATGACTATGAGGGCAACTTTCTAATCCTTCTCTTTCATGATGCCTATGATGTTATGACTAAAACCACTGATAACCAAAAACTAGATGAATCAGAAGAAGTCTATGAATATGTATTATGCGCCTTATGTCCTGTTTCACTATCAGAACCTGGCCTTACCTACGTTGAACAAGAAGATAAAATAAAGTCTAGGATCCGTGACTGGGTGGTTGGTCCTCCTGTTAACGGCTTTGTATTTCCAGCTTTTATTGATCGTAGCTCTGATGTTAACGCTGTTATGTACTATACCAAAAACCCTAAAGACCCCCATCCTGAATTAATGGAGGATATACTAGGGTGCCACCCCAAACAAACGGCTACTTTGCAAAAAGAAACTTTCCAATCCGTGGTTAAGGCATCACTTGGTGTAGAAGAAGAACAAGCAGATATGATTTTTATGGATGTACAAGAAAATTTAAATATTATGGTAGATGAGTACAATGCCTTATATGATGATACGGATCACGACCCTATTACTTTATCCAAAAATCATATCCAAGATCTTTTAATTGAAAGTGGAATTCCTGAAGAAGCTACGGCTAGAATTGAAAATTCTTATACTGAAAACTTTGCTGATGAGCTTCCTTTAGCAGCAAGTTTAATTGATAAAAAAATACTGAAAGCTAGTGCGCAAGTCCAGAAAGAAAAAACCCTTATAAAACAAATAGGTATGCTTGAAACCAAGCTGCGAGAAGCTACACAAAACACCACGTCGGATAATGATGATGAAAATGTAGAAGATAAGGGAGCTATACCAGCTATTGTTCTTCAAGTTAAAGCTGAAAAAGTATCTGAAATAAGATCTCAAGTGATTGATGGTCAAAAATGCATTGTCATTCCTGTTAATGAGGATGAAGAAGCCAGAGTTAATGGGTTAGATCATTTAATCTAATGAGCATGTAAAAATGTAACATCAGTATTTAATGGCATCCCATATAGCATCTAAACCCGAGTTAAGTGTCGTTTTATCAACTTTAGTTTTACTAAACAAATAAAACTTAACGAGGGATATTGTTCCCGCATTAGCAAGAGCAATCATCATTTCTAATGAAAATTCTTTAATTAGCTTATCTTCTTGGGCCTTTTCAAATAAATTTGAAACGGGCCCAAATATATTCATTCCCTCATACAAGGTATCCGTGGTGATGAGGGGGGAATTCGAATATTGTTCTATAAAAAGCAATTCCATAGGACGCTCAATAAAGTAATCGGCGATGTTATGTACGATTATTAAAAAGCTTTCTTTGATTGTCATACTCTCCAAATAGTCTTTAAGTGCATATTGAACCAAATTAGTTTTAATATCAATATAAAGTGTATTAATCAACTTTTTTTTGTTGGGAAAATAAAGATATATTGTGCCTACTGCAACATTTGCTCTTTTAGCTATTTGAGATATTGGCGTCTCAAAAAAACCTTGTTCAGATATCAGTTCAAGTGTTGCTTGTAGGACTCTCGTCTTTTTATCTAATTTCTTCTTTTTTTCTAATTTCTTTTTCCCCATCATAACCTCCCTTATTGATAATTTAACCAATATCTTTTATCTCATTATCTACTCTTACTGCTTCCTATTACATCGCCATGAAGAATGACAGTCTCTTTATTTAAACTGGTGTTTTTCCAAATAGCATTATCAATTGTAACGGCATCCTTTTGGAATAATAAAATAATAGTGGAGCCACCAAATTCAAAAAAACCTTTTTCTTCCCCTTTAGAAACATGACTCACAACGTTTTTATTTTTAATTTTCCCCACCATAAGAGCCCCTACCTCTATTTGCACGACTTTACCAAAATTTTTGGTTTCAATCAAAGTCCACTCTCTTGCATTTTCATGATACACATCAAAATTTTCAAATGCTACTGGTCTGACTGTATGCAAAACGCCTTTGATTTTTTTGTGTGACCTAATAAGGCCATCATCAATATAAGAATATCTGTGATAATCATCCGGCATTAAACGAAAAATCAGGCATAGGCCATCAGCATATAACTGAGCTGTTTGCTGATCTTTAAGAATTGAATCCAAGGTATATTTAGACCCTTTAATGGCAAAACAGGAATCATTTTTAATTGCATAGGCTGTTAACTTTCCGTCACAAGGCGCTTGCATTAATAAGCTATTTGCCAATCTTCTTTGTTTGCCTTTTAATTTTCTAGTAAAAAACTGATTAAATGATCTATAATTTTCTCTTCTATAGCGCCTCATATCAATATGATTATTGACAATAAATGAAGGGATAAAATAGCGTGAAAAACTGCAGCTTAAAACAGCGCCCCCTATTTTAGAAATCACAGGATGTATAGTAATCTTTAAAATCAACCTTCCTACTATGCTGCCATACAAAAACCGAAGTATTATATTGTCATGATTAGAAATATCTACTGTTTTAAATTTTTTTTTATAATGACTCATCTCAGCCGTCCACCTATGTATAGTAAGGCCATAATAGAAATTACACCAACCAATAAAAATATTATTAAGTGATTAAATCTTGGCTTTGCAATCTTAAATTTGGAAACAAAAGCAACCGATATGATGAGCAATAAAGGAGCATATATGATTTCGTATGGCCAGTTACACATATGACTGATTAAGTAGATCAACGGAATAATACATGCAACACTCGTAACTGGAAGCCCTACGTAGTAGCGTCGTGGTTCATTGCTTATACTTGTTATCTCTGCTTGGGTAACATTAAAATAGGCTAGCCGTATAAGAGCTGCTAATATGTACATAGCATAAATAATAACATGATAGATGCTATCAAGCCCAAGTGAATAACCAATGATTGTTGGGAACACACCAAAACACACTAAATCTGCTAACGAGTCTATTTCAATTCCATAGTGTTCTTCTTGTTTCGTCCTCTCTTTAAGCCTAGCCACCGTGCCATCAAACATATCACATATACCAGAAACAATCAGACAAATAATAGCACCCACTATATTATCTTTTAATGCCAAATTTATACCTATGGTTGCAGAAACAACACCTAAATACGTTAGTGCAATACCATACCCATAATAACCTATCATGTTAGACTCCCCCGTTTGGTATGAAAATCAATACCTAAAAATTAATTGTTTATATTCAGTATTATCTTGAATGAACATTCATTTAATATCTATATTTATACTTACAATACTCGAAAATCTCGTTTTCGTCAACATAGAAATACAAACAAAAAACGGCTGCGCTTAATATTAAATGCACCAGCCGTCCTATTGTCCTACTTAATTCAAATATTAATTTTAAATATAATGTCATTTTCTTTATTTGTTATTGTTATACTATTTTCCACAATAGATAGTTTAGGAACTCTTATATTGCTATATGGCCTATTATCACCACTCACATAAGATGCTAAGATGGTTTTTCCTGGCTGTAAGCTTCCTTTTAATGTAGGTATTAGAGTTCTTGGATTCATAATGTTTGTATTACTAGCGGCCTTAACAAGTTCAGGCTTTTGATTACCTGTTAAATCCGCCATGTAACTATAGCCTTGTTCCGTTATGACAGTGGCTGATTCTTCTGTTTGAATTTCTTCTCTTGTTAGTTCTGTATCATTCATAGATTCTAACCCTATTGCAAATCCACCCTCTGCTGTATAGAGTGGTTTATCACTATTTATAACATGAATACGGATATGCCAAGGATGACCCATTAGTAAATACGTATCCACGCCAACACCTTCATAAGGACTCCAAACAGTTTTAATAACCGTATCACTTAGTTCAATTACTGTAGATTTATCCTTATGCCTATAGTAGCGTCCATCGCTGGATATGGCTAGAGTCGAATCAAAGGCTCCAAACCCTAACTGCTTGTGACTTCTTGGGACTGAAAAACCAAAAATAGTGGAATATACAAACTTTTCGTATTTACATTCTACATGCATATGATCATTTGTATGATAGTTACCACCATTATATGCTAAAATATGTCTTGATTTTAAATCTTTCTTAATGACTAATCCAAGTGGTTTTTGAACTTTCGTTTCAGGGAGTTCTGGAATAGGTTCTTCTGCTACTGACCAAAAATCATGATCTTCTGGTAATGTTGCAATAGCCATTGTCTTTAAGCACCAATAAACAGAGCCTGGTCCAATGTATTCTTCTACCACAAATGAATTATCATAGGCATATCCGATGGTTAACCTTGAGCTAGCATCATAAATGGGCTGCTCATTCCACCATCTTAAGTGTCTCATAATAATCCCTTTAATACTTCCTAAAGACAAAGATGTTTTTACATCCGCCACTACCAGCATGGACCAAAAAGCACCTTGAGCAAACCGGTAAGCTAAGCTTCTGCCATAAGGCAAGGCAGCGCCATTTTCTGCAAACCAATAGACAAATTCCTCTGCAAACAGGGCAGCTCTTTGAGTATATTGCTCTGCTCTAACAGGATCAACATCCTTCATATGCATACTATAGAAAAGCCCATAGTAATGCATAGCAAAAGGTATATAGTAATCCCCATGAGCTTGGTTGATATCACCATCCTTATACCATCCATCTGACACATAGTAAGCATCTAAATCATCTAGGTATGCATTCATCTTTTCCTTATTATAAGGAAGCCCTAGAGATTTGAAGCCAATATTGACCATTACCCTAAAAAACTTCCAATTACAGTTATGGGCTTCCTTTTCATTCACTTGATCTAGCCAGGTGTATAAGTTTTTCTTTTCAACACTGCTTAGGGGTTCATAAATGCATTCTGGCCTAAGTACTAAAGCATAACCAATAGCCGCCGTCTCCACAATGCGTTGATCATAAGCTTGAATATCACCAAAATAATCTTTATGATCTGGGTTGGTACCATTGATTAGCCCTTCCCTGATTTCTTGCCATAATGGCCAATCCTTATCTACGTTATCAAGCGCCACTGCTCCCCATATGGTTCTTGTAAATCCTTCTATTTGAGAAACTGAATCCATTGCTCCTGTGCTTTTATTGGCTATATGAATCCGGGTATTGGATCTAATGAAGCTAGATTCAATCGGCTTTAATATATCTATTGTAAATTTTCTAAGATCATCTTTCGTCTCAAACTTATTGTTATATATCTCTAAATCAAAGCAGCGCATATCCATCTCCTTTAGTTCTAAATCTATTATTTACCAATAAGGATGCCAATCTGTGTGGAGTCTCATAAGAGCTTCCATGTAAAAATAATCTCCCCAACTATTACACTCGTCTACTCCTTTATGATCACATGTATTATAAGGACTACGATTTGAGTAGGTGCTGTGCAGAACAAGGCCGTTAGAGACATTATGATCTTTAACTGCATAATGATCTACAACAGATTTCAGCATCTTCTTTGCGGTAGATGTATAGTGGTCACTTTTATCTTTAGCAACGTACTGGCTCATTTCTAATAGGCCACATGCTACAATGGAAGCGCTAGAAGAATCTCTTGGTTCCGTAGACCCTTCCCCAAAGGTGAAATCCCAATAAGGAATTAAATCCAGTGGTAAATGATCTAAGTAATACTCTAGCACATGCTCGAATAAGGTAATGTATTTTGGGTCTTTTAAATATTTATAAGCCAATGCACATCCGTAAATGGCCCAAGCCTGTCCTCTTGCCCATGCAGAATCATTTTTATAGCCCTGGCAAGTTTCACCATGATGAGGTTCCCCTGTTTCCATATCAAAAAAGAAGGTATGCCATGTTGAATAATCTTCCCTAATAACATTATTAAGGGTTGTATGAATATGCTTATCTGCAAGTTCTTTATATCTGGTCTCCCCAGTTTCTTGGGTTGCCCAGTAAAGCAAAGGAAGATTTAACAAACAATCAATAATCAATCGGTAGTTCTCTGGTGCATTCATAGATCCCCATGCTTGGATAAATTCTCCAACCTCATGGAATCTTCCACTTAGCTGGTCTGCGGCTTTAAGAGCTGCTTCCCTACCTTCTAGGTTGCCTGTTAATTTATAAGCTGCCACGCAGGATGGGGAATATAAAAACCCCATATCATGGTGATCCACTTCAATCTTATTATCAATACGATTTAAAAAACTTTTGACTTGAACTTCTGCAGCTTTTTTTAAAACAGGATCTTGGCTATATTCATAAGCTAACCAGATTTCTCCTGTCCAAAATCCAGTTGTCCAGTAGTTGTTGGGGATCGGGTTGTAAAACCCATCCTCACTATAAGCATTTTGAAACTTATCTGTAAACTCTGGTATATATTTTTTAATCTGATGATAAGCAAAATCAAGTGCCTGCTTAGTATCTTCTAGAGAGATTTCTTTATAATTGTTAAGATCCATTTGTAAGCTCCTTTTCATTCATTATCTACTTTTACTTTATCCTTTAATACCCGTTGCAGCAACACCTTCTACAAAATGTTTTTGTAAGGATAAAAACACAATAAGAACAGGAATTAAGGAAATAACTGAAGCTGCCATAATAAGTCCATAATCTGACGAATACTGTCCAATAAACATCCTTAACCCAATTTGTACGGTTTTTTTACTTTCAGATGTTAAATAAATAAGTGGCCCTAAAAAGTCGTTCCAAGTATTTACAAATGTAAATATAACAAGAGTTGATAAAGCCGGTTTTGACAAGGGTAACATAATCTTACTATATATTTGATACTCATTCATTCCGTCAATCCTTGCTGCTTCACACAATTCATCTGGAATACCCTGATAAAACTGCCGCATCATAAACACTCCAAATGCCGAAAATGCCTGCAAGAAGATAATAGACAAATGGCTATCATTCAGTCCAAATGAACGCATCATAATAAATTGTGGCACCATGTATACTTGCCAAGGAACAGCAATTGTCCCAATATATCCTAAAAATAATAAGTTTTTAAACTTAAAGTCTAATTTTGCAAAGGCGTAAGCAGCAAAACTACTGGTAAACACCTGTATAAGCGTAACTATGGCTGTTAGTTTAAAAGTGTTTTTTACAAAGGTCATAAGAGGTATCTTTTTCCATATATCTACATAGTTAGACCACTTTGGATTTTTAGGAATCCACTGGATTGGAACCGTAAATACATCTTTATCAAATTTAAGAGAGGCCGATATCATCCATATAAAAGGGACTAACATCATAACTGATATCAGTATGAGAAACAGATATAATAATACGCGATTTAGTTTTACTTTTTTAAGATTAGCCATTTTCATATTTTTTCTCCCCCCTAAACTGAGCAACTGTAACCACAAGCACCATTAGGAAAAGAACCATAGACATGGCACTAGCATAACCATAATCGCCACCTGTTACAAAAGCGGTTTGATAAATATGATAAACAAGTACAAGGGTTGATGTTCCTGGCCCACCTTGGGTAATCATATAAATTTGATCATATACTTTAAAGCAGTTAATAGTTAACATGACCACAACAAAAAAAGTAGTGGGTCTTAACTGTGGTACTGTAATATACCAAAACCTTTGTAATGCGTTAGCCCCATCGATATTTCCTGCTTCATATATTTCTGCAGAAATACCTTGCAAACCGGCTAAATAAATAACCATATAATAGCCGGCTGATTTCCAAACGGAAAACAGTACGACTGTAAACATTGCCCAGTTAGGATCCGCTGCCCATTTTGGTAATGCACTCTTTGCCACACCTAATTGGGTTAATAATACGTTAACAACACCTGCACCTGGGCTAAAGATCATATTCCATACTGCGGCAACAGCAACTAAAGATGCAACATATGGGAAAAATCCAATTGCTCTAAAAACGCTCTTCCCAACAACTTTTTGATTTAACGTTACTGCTAGTCCTAATGCCATAACTAATGTAAGGGGTACTGTTGTAGCTGAATAGACGATTGTATTAATAAATGCTGCCTTAAATCGGGTATCATCCATTAGCGCTCTAAAATTGCTTAATCCTACAAATTGAATTGGATTATTTCCATCCCACGACATAAATGCTAAGGCTAGAGCAAAAATAATCGGGCCTAATGTAAAGATAGCAAATCCTATTAAGTTGGGAGCAATAAAAGAATATGCAATCATGTTATTCTTAAGTTCGCGCCCTCTTTTTTTATTCCCAGATTTAGATGGGGATTCTAGATTAATATCCATAAAAAGCCTCCTCTACTGATAAAATAAGAAAAATTATGGGCGAGAATGAACTCGCCCATGATTTTAAATTTAAAATACATTATTACTTTGTTACTTTAATACTTTAGGTACTTCTTCGTTCATATAAGCTATACCTTCATCAACAGTCTTTGTTCCTGTCATAATATAGTCGTGTGCATCATTAAGAACAACTTCTATTTCTGCACTTCTTGGGTGAATTGGCATCTCAAGATATGTGTCTGCTGTTTTTAATGCTTCTGCACTTGTACCGTCTTGTGGGAAACCTTCCATTGATGAAATTGCATTTACAACTGCATCTGTTTTTATTGCTGGGAAAGTTCCTGTGCTAGCTATAATTTCAGCACCTTTTGGACCACATACAAATTTCATAAAATCTGTTGCTTCTTGCTTATTTTTTGAAGCTGCTGTTACTGAAAGGGATGTAATTGTTGCTAAAGTTGAACCTGGTTCAACACCTTCAGCATGAGGGTACTTTGCAAGACCCCAATCGCTAATATCTGTATATTCCCCTGTTGCAATTTTCTCAATTAAAGTTGGTATAAACCAGCTTCCCATATTCATCATTGCTACATTACCTTGTGCAAAAGCTCCTGAGTAGTGGAGGTTACTTGTTTTAAGAGTTGCGTAATCTTGGCTTATCATATCTTTTTGTTGTGCTACAACTAAATCATAGTATGGTTTTAAGAAGTCATATTGGCCATCTACGATACTATTTTTTCCATCAAGGATACCAAATAATTGTACTGCTGAACGCCATGTATGATAATGACTTCCATATATTTCATTCCCTAATTCATCTTTTGCCACTTTACGAGCTAGTGTATCATATTCTTCAAATGTCATATCATTAGATGGGTAATCAACACCTGCTGTGTCAAAAATTTCTTTGTTATAAAACATTAACCAGAAATCACTTCTAAATGGTAATGCATAAAGCAAGTTATCAATTACGATTTGATTTGTAATACCACCATATCCGCTTAAATCTACGTTAGCAGTATCTACAGGTTCTAATACATTCTTTGCTACTAGATTTACATATCCAGGAATATCTTTAATATTTACAACGTCTAAATCTGTATCACTCCCTGATAACTGTGTCCCCAAAACAGTTTGGTAATCTTGGGATCCTAAATCTACCATCTCAATCGTAACATTAGGATTTTCTGCCTTGAAACCATCAATTAGTGGTTGATAATATGTTGTTGAAGCAATATCCCACACTGCCCATTTTAACTTTATTTCTGCTACCTCACTAGTATCTTTTACGTCACCTGATGGGCTCTTTTCTTCATTTTTTGCTGTACTATCTGTTGGTGCTGGTTTTGCACCACACCCTGATAAAATCCCAACTGATAATGCCGCTATAGTCGCTAAACTTATAAACTTACTTTTCATTTTCATTTAAATTCCTCCCCTTAATTGTTTTATGAATCACTTAACATCTTTATTGTATAATCATTTAGTTATTCTTTACATGGGCTATTTACACAATTTCATTCACTATTTACTCATTGTTATCCAAAATATACTCCTATTATATAAACAATGTCTTTTTCTACTGCAAAATTGTTCTTTTCTACTATTGTATGCATGATCATTAATACATCATCCTGTATACCCCATTTTTATTGACATCTCACATTTTACTCCTTATAATGATAGCAACAATTAGGAGGATTGATTATGAAAAAGCGATCAGTAAAAAGTATAAAAACATATTTAATTAGTATTTCTATCACTTTTACATTAATTATTACACTTTTAATTACGTCATTTATATACGCTGGATTTAGCAATTTGTTATCAAAAAGTTTAATTCAATCCACATCTTTTAATCTTTCTTTAATGTCTGAATCCATCTCAAAAAATCTTCTTCCTGTTATGTCTTTGTCCGAGTGGTGCAAATCTAATTTAAAACTGCATCAGTATATTGAAACTGCTAATAGGGTAAAAGAAACTGCCAACGACTATGATACCTATCAAAATAATGATACAAAACAGGCCTACACGGATGCTAAAGTTACGTTACAGCAACAATCCCTAGAGGCTTGGAAAAGATTACTAGAGGAGTACCGAACAAATCACTCTTCTTTATATATTAATCGAGTTGTTGTCAGTAACCTAAATGGGGATTTTCTTCAAATCTCCCCTATATCAACCTATCATGCCTTTAATGTTTACGATACCATTAGCAACTTGTCATCATTTGATAGACAAGTTGCTTCTAATAAAATTATTTGGACTGGACTAGAAACAGATCCTTTTAATGATAGAAAGGGAACTCAAATATTACCTCTTATTCAGCCTGTCTACAATTTATATAAAAATAAAGTCATTGGCTGGAGTTACCTTGCACTGTCAACAAATATTATTACTGATAACCTACTAAGCTATGATCTTCCTCACGACAGTACCCTGCTTATAACGATTAATCATAACACTTACCAACTGGTTGGCAGCGAGCTGATTCCCATGAATCAAATTCCTCCTGAAAGTAGACTTCATATGGAAGATATGGATTTTACAATCCCTGTCCAAGAAGTTACGGATGAACATGGTGTTAAACATAAACTCGTTACTTTTAAATCAAGTGTAGATGGATGGTATTTTTCCCAAACCCTATCCTCCCAGCAATTTTCAGACCAGCGAAGTGTCTATTATATATTATTAATTTCTATATCAATCATTATTATGTTATTAGGACTTGCCCTAGCATTTCTTTTAAATAATATTATTAATAAGCCTTTAGCACAATTACTTCAAAAAATGGATCTTGTTTCTTCTGGGGATTTCTCATATGATCCTACTATAGAATGGGAAAACGAGCTTGGTGAAATTGGTCGCGGCATTAATAGTTTATCCCAGAACGTTTCCCTCCTAATGGAAAAACGTCTAGAAGATGAAAAAGAAAAAAATCAGCTTGAATATGAAATTTTACAAAGCCAAATTAATCCTCATTTTTTATACAATACTTTAAACTCCATTAAATGGATGGCTTCTATACAAAACGCTACTGGAATCGTGGAGATGACAACCTCTTTATCCAAATTACTACGTTCCGTCTCTAAAGATGTTAAGCAAATCCATCTTCTTTCAGATGAAATTAAATTACTAGACCACTATTTTCTAATACAAAGATATCGATACGGTGGGGCCTTATCACTAACCTATACAATTGAGGATGATCACTTATTAGAGTGCCTAATTCCTAAGTTCACCCTACAGCCTATCGTTGAAAATGCAATTTTCCATGGGATTGAACCAAAGCAATCCATGGGAGAAATCAATATCCATGTTTATATTGATGCTGATAGTTTATTAAATATCGACATTCATGATAACGGGGTTGGTATGACCGAAGATCAAATTCACGACATTCTTACCTCTACTCCAGATCATAAGCTTGATTTTTTTAAAAAAATTGGTATTAATAATGTTAATTTAAGAATCAAACACTCCTTTGGAGACGACTATGGCCTAAGCATTGTAAGTTCTAGTGAAACGGGTACAACTGTTCAAATAAAATTATCTGAAAGGAAACAACTATGATTAAACTATTAATCGTCGACGACGAACCTCTGATGCAGATTGGCATCAAATCTATGCTTGATTGGAAAAGCTTAAACATTGAAATTTACGGTACCGCTATGAATGGTGCAGATGCTTTAGAACTCATTGAAGAAGAACTACCCGATATTGTCTTATGTGATATTAAAATGCCCATTATGACTGGGTTAGAGTTAATTAAGATCTGCAGAGATAGATATGAAAAGTTACCTCTTTTTATATTTTTAACAAGTTATGAAGAGTTTTCTCTTGTTCAAGAAGCGCTTAAACATCAAGCTTTTGATTATTTAATTAAGTTAGATATTACACCAGAAACATTAACCAATGCCATTAAAAAAGCTTTAAAAGTCATCTATGACCACAAAAACCAAGGAAGCTCCTCTTCCACATCACATCTACAATACTTTTATGAAAAATTTATGATTCGTCTTTTAAATAATTTATTTGTAGACAAAGAACAATTTGAAATCCAAGCAAAAGAATTGAAACTTGATTTTATTGCTGATACTTATATCACTACTTTATGTACAATCGTAGATGCAGAAAACACTACATTAGAACAAGAAAAGCTGTTAAACCTTTATTTAAGCACAACCCAAATGATTGAAAATCTTGTCAAAAAGCATATGCCATGTTTTGTTGCTACTTTAGACCCAAAACATTTTTGTATTATCTTTAAATTAAATGGTAATGATTATGAAGCTCAAAAAGAAATTATTCGTAAGGCATTAACAACCTCTTTTGATATGGTATACAATTATTTTAACATCCACGTTTATGCGAAAATAGGATCTCCTTATGATAATCCATTAAAAATAAGTAATTCTTATCAAGAAGCACGTCAAATTGGGCCATCTAACTCTCCTGAACGACCTGTTCTTTTTTATTCTGATTGGCATGATCATAAAAAAGGTTCTCAGCATACCACTTTTAATTTAGGTATCTTTAAAAATGATATTCGGTTAGCCTTTGAAAGTTTTGATTCTGAATCTTTGGAACAGATTTTAGATACACTGATTGATTTATTTACGACTCACCCAAATATGTATTTACAGGCCATGGATGCAGCTTGTAATATTTTATATTTAACACTCTCTCTACTGCCTGTTAGTAAAGACGTTCTAGATGATATTTATAAAAATGAAACAGATGGCTACAGGTCAATCTATAAAAAAACACAAACCATTCAGATTGTAGGTTGGTTAGAAGAGTTTAAACAAGGCATTTGCCATCTTCTAAATACACAACAGAAAAATTATAAAAATCATATTATCAAAGATATTGAAGACTATATCCATACACATATCAGAGATAAATTGAGTTTAAATGGGATTGCTTCTTTATTTGGTATTAGTCCCAATTATTTAAGTACTCTATTTAAAAAAACAACGGGTATTGGTTTTAATGAATATATTACATCCCAAAAAATTACCCTGGCAAAAGCGGCTCTTTTAGAAACAGATAAAAAAATCTATGAAGTTGCTGAAGAATTAGGTTTTGAAAGCGCCTTCTATTTCAGTAAAGTTTTCAAAAAAACGGTTGGACTTTCGCCACGTGATTTTATTCAAAAAAACAGCTAACTGGAGGCATATTATGTTTAAACAATTATCAAATCTCTATGATCAAAATTTATCAAGCTATAAACCTTTCCCTAATATTGAAGATCGCTCATTTTGGGGATCCTTACCTATGGAAGTTCAGACTGGTTTTCATACCTTAGCCAAACCTTATATAAACTTCACTTATCCCCAATTAACAGCGACTCTTTTCATGAGCTTTCGCAAAGAGTCCAACCGCGTCAATTATGAAACAGCTTATTTTAAGCGCCGCAATGCCTTAAACGCACTCATTATAGCTGAGTGCATTGAGGATAATGGCCAATATATGGATGATATTATTAATGGTATCTTTCTAATATGTGAAGAAACTGCTTGGCAACTACCTGCACACAACGCCTATATTCGCGACACCCCTAGTCACTTGCTTGCAGATGCTTCACGCCCTATTCTAGATCTGTTTGCATGTGAAACAGGTGCCCTTCTTGCAGTGGCAGACTACATATTAGGCTCAAAATTAGATGCTATTAGCCCCGTTATTCGAAAGAGAATTCAAGCCGAACTTGATAAACGTATTATTACGCCCTATCTGAATGAACATTTTTGGTGGATGGGAAATGAAGATGAGCCTATGAATAATTGGACTATTTGGTGTACCCAAAATATCCTGTTGACCTTTTTTATGACCCATCAACCTAGTGACTATAGATATGAAGCCTTCTTAAAAGCTAGCAAAAGCATTGATTACTTTTTAAAAGAATATGATACAGATGGGTGTTGTGACGAAGGCGCTCTTTATTATAGGCACGCTGGCCTTTGTCTATTCAATATCATTGAGCTTCTTGATCATATAACCCATGGCTTCTATACGCATCTATATAAAGATGAGAAGATAAAAAACATTTGTGCTTATATCTATAATGTCCACGTTAAGGATCAATACTATATTAACTTTGCCGACTGCGCTGCTGTCCTTGACCGGTCTGGTGTTCGGGAATTCTTGTTTGCCCAAAAGACCAATAATGATGCTATGATGGATTATGCTGCTCATGATTATGCTCAGTCAACAGACCCTTTTATGTCATCAGAAATCAACCTATTTTATCGCCTTCAAGGACTACAACACTATAATGACATCAGCACATATAGTCCCAAACAGCAATCTACACCTGCAGATATTTTCTATCCAAGTGTTGGACTATTTATTGTAAGGGATTCTATCTATACACTAGCAGTAAAGGCTGGTGATAATGATGATAGCCATAACCATAATGATACGGGTAGTTTCACTATTTATAAAAACAGCAAACCTTTGTTTGTAGATATTGGCGTTGAAACTTATACAGCAAAAACCTTTTCTGCTGATCGCTATGATATATGGACTATGCAATCGGATTATCACAATGTCTTAACCATTAATGATCAGATGCAGCTTCAGGGCTCCAACTATAAGGCTACACAGGTTCAGTATTCCCTAGACAAACAATTACCTTATATTAGTCTGAATATTGCAACTGCCTATTCTGCTTTAGCAAATGTATCTCAGTTGGTGCGTAGGGTTCAGCTTCACAAGGAAAGCCATATACAAATAACCGACACCATTATTGATTACAATACCCAAAATCGACCCGATATTATTTCTAATCTTATTACCTATGAAAAACCACGTATGGATAATGATCATTTACTCATTGGTGATTTGGCAGTTATTACCTTTAGTGAACAGATTGAAAAAATGGTGATTGAAACTTTACCGATTACTGATCCTCGTTTACAACAATCTTGGAAACATGATTTATATCGTATTCGGATTTATCATAGCTTCCCTGTATTAACAATGATCATTCAATAAACAGTGAGATCACGCGCAAGCCCAAGAATCCTGATTGATTTTCAGAATTCTTGGGCTTGTTATATTTAGCTACTATGACTCTTGTTTAGCTGTCTCTGGGTCTTCTAATATAATAGGATCAGTATGTAGGTTTTCTTTATAATATAAAATTTACAGGCTATTTTGCAATGCCAATCATACCAAATGCGCCAGGACCCCCGTGAGTTGAGATAACACCACCAGCCTTAATCCATAAAATATTCAAATATCCTACTTCCTTGGCAATCCCTTCAACCTCTTCTTTTAATTTTTCAGGTAAACCTTCAGAAAATAGTAAAAACAATGACTCTGTTTCCAAATTATGTCTATTAGTGAAATCTGAAACTAATTTTTTACATACCTTTTTCATAGGGCCGCGGTACTTTTTTGTAGCCACTAATTTGCCATCAATAAGTTCAATCAACGGCTTTATACTTAATAGGGTCGCTCCGATATATGTTGCATTTGAAACTCGGCCACCGGCTCGTAGATAATCTAAGTCTCCTGAAAAAAAACCAAATCTGACTCGCTTTATCCATCTTTCTGTTTCATTAACAATATCCTCTATTGGAGCAAGGGGATGTTCTTGCAAAAATTGTGCGACTTTAAGCACGACTACTGCCTGGCCTCCTGACACATTTTTCGTGTCCACATGACGTACATAGTCCATTCCTTCGCTACCTATGTGGGCATTTTGCCATGTAGCAGTTGTTACCGCAGAATAGCAAAGGTGCAGAATCTGCTTGTCCGGATATTTATTATGAAGTTGTTGGAAGAGCAAATTATATTCTTCAGGATTGGTAGCGCTCGTGGTGGGCAATTTTCCTGTTTGTTTGTGATATTCAAAAATACGCTGGACGGGAAAATCACTGCCGTCATCAAAGCTCTCACCGTTCATTGAAATGTGCATGGGTAGAATGTTAATACCGTATGTAGATGCCATATTTGATGAAATATCGGCTCCACTTTCTGCAACAATAATAGTTCCATTCATAATTAAACTAACCTCCTAAATTCTCGTAAAAGATAAGAAGAGTCTTTTACCATACCGGTTGTAGCGAGCACTTTTGGCTCTATAACTATTAAATAATTATACAAATATTCTAACACATTTGTACCTGTACGCCAAACCTTTTTATAAGTATCATATTTGGCGTAACTTTAAAATAGATTCAAAATATTTTAAAATTATGGTATAATTCTATATAAACAAAACTATAAATAACATGGGGGACTAAAGTATGAAAGCAGAAATTATA
This sequence comes from Candidatus Epulonipiscium sp., assembly GCA_012841565.1. The sequence goes on from DUUM01000090.1 coordinate 105,414, forward strand.
TCAATTGGAACAGAGTTATTGCTAGGGGATATTTTAAATACAAATGCACAGTATATTTCAAAGCGATTAGCTGAGTTGGGTATATTTGTATATTATCAAACAGTGCTAGGAGACAATCCAGAAAGAATAATGAGCGCCTATAATTTAGCCTTTAGTAGGGCTGATTTAGTCATTACATCAGGAGGCCTTGGACCAACACAAGATGATTTAACGAAGGAAATAGCAGCTAAATATTTTAATAAAAAGTTGATATTAGATGAAGATTCTTTAGAACAAATAAAAGAACGTTTTCTAAAAAGTAATAGAGTTATGTCAGAGAATAACATTAAGCAAGCTATGATGCCAGAAAACAGCATTATTTTAGTTAATCCTAATGGAACAGCCCCAGGGTGCCTCATCGAAGATACGGGTAGGACTATGATTTTGATGCCCGGTCCTCCAAAGGAAATGAAGGCTATGTTTGAGGAATCCGTGGTGCCACATCTACAAAAATTCACGGATGGAAAATTAGTCTCCAAGACTTTAAGGGTTTCTGGCATAGCAGAAAGTTACTTGGCTACACAGGTTGGAGATTTAATTGATAATGGCATTAATCCAACCGTTGCACCTTATGCCAACGAGTTTGAATGTACTCTAAGAATTACTGCAAAAGCAAGCTCTGAAGAGGAAGCGAATAAACTAATTAGGCCAGTGGAAGATGAAATTAGAAACAGGCTAGGAGAATATATTTATGGAGAGGGGGAAAATCCTCTAGAATTCGTACTAGGTGAAACACTAGTAAAAAATCATCTTACAGTATCTACAGCGGAATCTTGCACTGGTGGATTACTTGCTGGAACATTACTTAACTATCCAGGTATATCTGCCTCTTTTTTAGAGGGTGTGGTTACATATACTGACGAATCAAAAATGAAAAGACTAGGTGTAAAGTTAGAAACTTTAGAAAAATTTGGTGCTGTAAGCCATGAAACAGCAGAAGAAATGGCAGTAGGGATAGCACTTCAAGCAGGAACTAATATTGGAATTTCAACTACGGGTATAACTGGGCCAAATGGCGCTACAGCAGAAAAACCATTGGGTCTTGTATGCATAGGAATATGTGTAAATGGAAAAGTAAAAAGTAAAGAATTAGTACTTTTGGGCAGTAGAGATAGCATAAGAAATAAAACTATTAGAGAAGCTTTAAATTTCTTAAGATTAGAACTAGGCGGATATGAGAAGAAATGAAAATTGGGATCTAATATCACCAACTCCTCTACTATTTACTACTATTCATCTGTTTTGTAAGTGCCGCTTGTAATTGATCTATTTGTTGCTGCATCTGAGCCATAGAATTATCTTGTTGAGATCTAATGCTTGTATTTCCGCCGCCTTGGTTAGCATTAATGATCCAACAGCCACTATAAAATTACCTAGTGTATTTAATTGATCTGAACTAAGATTATCAGAAATTACGAGTGATAGTAACGTGCTTAAAATGATTAATTGATTCCCCATACATTGCTCATAACATCCCATATCATCACCCCTTCGTATAATCATATGAAGGGGTGATGATATATAATGCATTCATTATCTATCTATTCAAATTCAGCTGATAAGTTCTACCTTTTCTTAAAACTTATATTTGACTTGTTTAAAACGATTGTGAACTCTTCTCCCACTTGTCTAAAATCATTGCTCATTGTTCCATTTTCCTTTGGAAATTCTACTGAATAAGGAACTAAGGTTATTGATGTCGATTGATCAGATAAGTCCCCATCAATATTAGAATATTCGAATATAACTTCTCCCTTATTTGATATTGATCGTTCAAACTCAACTTCATTTCCTAAATCATCATAACCCCTTAGCTTAATATCATTATAATTATCTATATCCATATTTTCTATACTCCCATAAATCTTTTGCTTGATAGGATTATAAGTAAACTCATTCAAACTATACTTTTGATTATCTACATTAAAGGAATAATCCATGGGTAATGCATAGGTGCCCTCATTGAGTTCTTTACCATTTGCCTTAAATTCAAATTTCCACTTTCCTTTTGTTATCACAGTCTCATTAGAGACTCCTACAAGAGATCGTATGTCTTTTAATACAATCTTTATATCTATATCCTCATCAAGCTTAATGTCTTTAATATTTGAAAATTTAAGATCTGCATCATAGGTTGCAAAAAACAAGTTATCCGTTCCATCAATTAACCCAGCCGCAACGATGCTACTAACTTTTTTAAAGTTAAACCTTTTTCTTTTGTTCTTATTAAATTTATCTTTTAGTTTTTTCTTTTCCATATCACTTAATACCTCTTTCTCATAATCTTCAAAATCAAAATCTACTTCATTTAAAGCTTCATAAACATTTTTAGTGTTTTTCATTTTTATAGCCTCCTAATTATTATTACGCATTTCTCTTCTCCCTCTTGAAAGCCTATTATAAAGAATGGATTTACTAAGTCCTGTATCCTTGGAGATTTCACTCATACTCTTGTCTTCAAAATATAGCTTTATATTTTGCTATTCCTCCTAACCAATTTTTAAAACTAGATTTTTCAGGATTATAGCTATTTATGTTTTCCCATACGGCAAGCAAACAGTCATTCATACATTCATTATAATGATCCATAAGATAAAATAAATGCTTTCTTAAAACGGTCTTAAAAATCCAGCTATAATTTTCTATAACATACTCTAAGGCCCTTATCCTCACCTTCTTTCAATATTATTTTATACAAACTATCGCTTAAAAACCATCTATTCACCCTATACTTCGTAATAACAAGATGAAATCTATCAATAATCATAAACAATTAATATATTCTCCTAAATTAGCTAACAATCCTATATAGCTCTTTCACAAAAGGAAAATGCATATGACTACAAAAGGCTGTTTGAGCTAGGTATAAAAAAACAACCCCCGAACTCCAACTTAATTGTCAGAATTCGTGGGTTATAACTATGGAGGTGGGTGGAACCCCCTAGTTGGCCTTTCTAATACATACTAAGTTCAGCTGATCTTTTATCATTTTTTGTCGACTTATTACCCATCTTCCTCTTATTAGTTTTCAATTGTTTCAATACAGGCTTTTCTTTTCCCCTGGATACCCTCCACTTTTTTCACTAACCTCTCTCCTGTTGCTAACCTTGTCTTGATAGACATAATTATCACTTTCAAATGCCCTTTAAATTTTCTGCAATAGCTGTACTCATTCCTTGTCTAATTAATTCTTGCTGAAAGGCTTTGTATTTTGTGTTTATTTAATGATCTATTAGTATTTTGAACAAAATTCAAAATATTGTGATTGCAATCAGAAAGATACTATGTTTTAATGAAAGATACAAAGGAGAGGATTATGTGAAAAAAACCACCAATATCATTCGTATATTAATATTGATCTCTATACTCATGATAATAATTGTAGCAGTAAAGAACAACCGTGAATTAGAAACCATTACTTTGTATAGGTTAGATTCAAATTCTGAATTTATGATACCAATTGAGAAAGCGTTAGAGCCTGATCCTGAAGCGGTTATTAAATATCTTGTAAAGTCTAATCCGGGGTATTTCCCTAAAAATACAAAGATAATAGATTTTTACATAGAAAATAATAGGGCGTATGTGAACTTAAATAAGGAATATGGAGAGGCCTTTCACGGCGACCAATTGGTTGTTGCAAATCTATGCTCCATATTCTACACATTAACACTCAATGAATTATTCTCAATAGATGAGGTTCAGCTTTTAGTAGGCGGTGGAACCGACCTAGCACCAATGGGAACTATTCTACTAAAAATAATGACACCTGAACTAAGAACCCATTTACTTAGTCTCCCTTCTATTCCGTTCTAATGATATATCCAAAAAACTCCCGTAGACCTTATTTGGCCTACAGGAACTTTTTTTTAAATATCCAGAAACTTTCCCAATTACACTTAGTTAATTAGGTTGATACATGGGATATTTATATTTTATCATGCACAGCTACAATAGTATATCTTTCTACTTATTTACTTCAAGTGCTATCTAATCCAATCTGAATCATATTCATTAAATATGGGTACAAAAAAATAACCCCCGAATTCCGATTAATATCAGAATTCGAGGGTTATAACCATGGAGGTGAGGGGAATTGAACCCCTGTCCGAAAGCCCGTAGGTCGTGGTCTCTACCATCATATTCACTAGTTTGACATTCCCTCTACCACACGCCCAGTGACAGGCTGGTGGCTTTAGTAGCTTCATGGGGTACGGTTATGCTGCAAAGCTTAGGCATAAAAGTTGCCCGCGTTTGGGTTATAGCCTCGTACTAAGCTGCGGGTTACTTAGAGGAGACTAGCTGCAATTAAGCAGCGAAAGCTAAATTATCTTCAGCGTTTAAAAATTGTTCGGCTTTTTACGTAGTATCCGAGCCTACGGATGGCTGCCCCGAAATAAGTGACCCCCGTCGAAACCATTGCACCCCCTAATTAAGGGTGAAGATCCCAGTATCTGGGTAGTACTAAATTTCTTACTGGCGGTTGTTTTCTTTAAAGTTACGCTGTATTTGTCTTTGCGCATCTTTCTTTGCAATGTCGTGACGCTTATCATGGAGCTTTTTACCTTTGGCAAGACCTATTTGCATCTTGATTAGGCTACCTTTGATATATACTCTCAGTGGCATAATTGTCATTCCATCTCTCATAACACCAGATCGCAGCTCATTGATTTGCTTTTTGTGTAGGAGTAGTTTCCTTTTTCTAGTTGGATCCCCATTGAAGATATTTCCGTGTTCGTAAGGGTTAATGTTCATATTATAGATGAAGGCTTCTCCGTCATCTATACGGATAAAACTTTCTTTAATATTAGCACTACCTGCGCGAATGGATTTAACTTCTGTTCCTACAAGCACAATTCCTGCTTCATAGCTTTCTTCGATAAAGTAGTCATGATATGCTTTTTTATTTTGCGCTATTAACTTAAATCTTTCTTCATCTTTAGCCATGCATGATCACTCCTTTATCTTAAATATAATTCGTTCACTATGATTTAGTACTGCATCTCTTAGTATACCATAAATCGTATCTTTTGCAAGTTTTACTTTTTTTTACAACTAGGGATTGCAATATAAAAAACAACTCCCTAACCCTTAATTGGGTTGGGAAGTTGCCATTTATATTTTTGTATCAGATCTTTTGCATTAGATTTCGTAGCCGTCAGCCTTAGCTTCTACAACCGCTTCATCTTCCGTTATAAAAGTAAAATCGATGGTGCGGTTTTCCATGCTTGTTTTGATAAGTCTTACATAGACAACATCTCCTAGACGGTAAATATTCTTGGTACGTTCCCCAATAAATTGGTGATGAATTTCGTCGTGTACATAGTAATCATCATCCATTTCAGTAACGTGTACAAGACCTTCTACTGTGTTAGGAAGTTCTACATAAAGGCCCCATGATGTAATACCCGTAATAACACCTTTATAAACACGTCCAATAAACGGTGTCATGTATTCAACTTTCTTAAGCTTGATTGTTTCTCTTTCTGCTTCCTCTGCTACCCGTTCTCTTACAGAACTTTGCTTAGCAACTTCTGGCATCAGTTTAGTCAATTTTGACTCTAACTTATCTTTGAGCTGACCGTGCAAATTGTACTTAATATTTCTATGAATCTGAAGGTCTGGGTACCTACGAATAGGTGATGTAAAGTGAGTGTAGTATGTGGCTGCAAGGCCAAAGTGTCCTTCACATTCTTGGGTATACCTAGCTTGTTTCATAGAACGTAGTACCAGACGACTAATAATATTTTCCTCTGGGGTATCTTGTATATCAAGTAATACTTTTTGTAAATTCTTAGGATGAACTTTCGTTCTGGCCCCTTTTATTTTATATCCAAAGTTATGAATAAAAGTACCTAGTTTTTCTATTTTTTCTGGGTCAGGCTCCTGGTGAGATCTGTATATAAATGGTTTTTCTTGCCAGAAGTAATCTTCTGCAATTGTTTCGTTAGATAGAAGCATAAACTCTTCTATAATACGGGTCGCAATGTTTCGGTCATAAGCCACAATGTCAATTGGCTTTCCAGTCTCATCTACAATTACTTTACTTTCTTCAAAATCAAAATCAATAGATCCTCTTTTACTACGTTTTTTACGGAGTCTTAAAGCCAGTTCTTCCATGCCTTCAAACATTTCTACATAATCTTTATAGCGGGCCATTAATTCTGGGTTTTTGAAAGTAAGAATTTGATCTACATCTGTATAAGACATTCTCTCATCAATGTTAATCAATGTTTCTACAATATTGTGACTAACCACAGTGCCATTTAGATTGACATCCATTATACAGCTTAAAGCAAGCCTATCAACGCCTACATTTAGAGAGCAAATACCATTGGATAGCTTATGAGGCAGCATAGGAATAACCCTGTCTACAAGGTATACACTTGTCCCTCTTTTATAAGCTTCCTTATCGATAGCACTGCCATCTTTTACGTAGTGTGTAACGTCTGCAATGTGGACGCCTAATCGATAGTTTCCATTGTCTAATTTTTCAAATGATATAGCATCATCTAGGTCCTTAGCATCTTCGCCGTCGATTGTAACCATTGGCACTTGGCGCATATCTGTTCGGCCTTTTTTATCTTCTTCTGGGACTTCATCCGTTACGTTTTCTACTTCGTTCATCACTTCATCTGGAAATTCTAATGGCAAATCAAATTGATATATAATTGATAAAATATCAACGCCAGGGTCATTGACATGTCCTATAATAGCGACAACCTTACCATCTGGATTTCTGCGCTCTTCTGCCCAATCTGTCACTTCAACAAGCACTTTGTGACCCGCAACAGCTCCCATTGCCATCTTTTTAGGAATAAAAATATCCCTTGAGTACTTTTTATCATCTGGGATGACAAATCCAAAATGATCACTTGGCTCGTATCTACCAACGATTTTGCTAGGGCCTCTTTGAAGTATTTCAATCACTTCTGCCTCAGCTCTTTTACCTTCTGTTTCAGGGCGTATTATTTTACACATAACGCGATCACGGTGCATTGCCCCCTTAACCCCATCTGCTGAAATAAATACATCCTTTTGGGTTGGATCATCTGGAATTAAAAATCCAAAGCCCTTAGGATGCCCTTGAAAAGTCCCCGCCATAAGGTTAAAGGCTTCTGGTGTTGCATATTTCCCTTTGTTTGTACGAACTACTCTTCCCTCTCCTACAAGATCCCCTAATGCATTATCTAGTAGTGACCTTTCATCTTTACTAACATTCAACGCTAAGGCTAATTCCTTAATTCGCATTGGTTGGTAATCTTGTTCTTTTAATAAATTAACAATGTTTTCTTTTCTTAAATCATCTTTGTTTTGATTATCGCTCAATCTTATCACCTCTTCTTTGTTTGTTTGAGTCTGTCTTTATTTAGTATTATTTTACCCTTTTTATGCAAAAAATACACCTTGCAAGATGCAAAGTGTATTTTAGATTACTTAATTACCATTAATATTAAGGCCGATAGTAAAAATAGGCCTGCAGTAATTTGAGTCCATTTTTGAAGTTTACCTTCTAAACTACGACCCTTAATTTTACCCCAATAAGAATCTCCGCCGGCATTGTTACTAGCTCCTGAAAGAGAACCAAGTCCCGCTGACTTACCTTCTTGCATTAATACAATGCCAATAATAGCAAATGCCGCTATTAAATACACAGCTATCATAATCATTTTCAAAGTTGCCATGTGTATATCCTCCTTAGATTACCTTCTTCAATCACTTTTAGGCTTAACCCTTTTTTGCATTGCTCTCATTATATCACACTAAATTTCAATGTGCAACATATTTTACGCCTTGTTAAGGTTAAAGAATGCCTTCATTCCTGGGTATTCAGACACATCATCTAACATTTCTTCAATTCTAAGAAGTCTGTTATATTTTGCAGTACGATCTGAACGACAAGGTGCACCAGTCTTGATTTGCCCTGCATTAACTGCAACTGCAATATCAGCAATGGTTGCATCTTCTGATTCACCGGATCTGTGTGATATAACAGCTGTATAGCCTGCTCTATTTGCCATGGCTACAGCATTGAAAGTTTCTGTAAGGGTACCAATTTGGTTAACTTTAATTAAGATTGAGTTAGCAACCTTTTTTTCAATTCCTTTAGCTAGGATTTCTGTATTTGTTACAAATAAGTCATCTCCAACTAATTGAATCTTAGTGCCTAATTTATCTGTAAGCGCTTTCCAACCATCCCAGTCTGCTTCGTCTAGTCCATCTTCAATAGATATAATTGGGAACTTATCCACAAGATCTGCATAATAATCCACCATTTCAGCGGCGCTACGAACAACTTGTGACCCTTTCATCTTGCTTTCTCCTGGGAAGTGGTATTTACCGTCTTCTTTATTGTAAAGTTCAGATGCTGCAGCGTCCATAGCGATAGCAATTTGCTTACCTGGCTCGTATCCTGCTTTTTTGATCGCTTCTACAATAATAGTAAGAACTTCTTCTGAGGATGCTAAGTCTGGTGCAAAACCACCTTCATCACCAACACTTGTTGCAAGTCCTCTTTCTTTTAGGACGTTCTTAAGTGTATGATAAATCTCGACACACATTCTTAAGGCTTCTCTAAAATTTGGTGCTTCTACAGGCATAATCATAAATTCTTGAAGGTCTACTGTGTTATCAGCATGCTCTCCGCCATTTAAGATGTTCATCATTGGAACTGGAAGTGTTTTTGAATTAAAGCCACCTAGATATTGAAATAATGGTAAGCCAAGTGCATTAGCTGCTGCTTTAGCTACTGCCATAGAAACACCTAAAATTGCATTAGCACCGAGTTTAGATTTGTTGTGTGTTCCATCTAAATCAATCATCAGGTTATCAATACTTGCTTGGTCTAGAGCGTTCATTCCAATAAGTTGCTCTGCTATAATTTCATTTACATTGTCGACTGCCTTAAGAACACCTCTACCTAGGTAGCGATTCTTGTCACCATCTCTTAGTTCAATTGCTTCTAATTCTCCTGTTGATGCGCCTGAAGGAACAATTGCGGACCCTAGGAATTCACCTTCAACAACTACTTCTACCTCTATTGTTGGGTTTGCTCTTGAATCTAAAACTTCCCTTGCGTATACGTCTGTTATTTCGATATAGTCTTTCATAAGTTCATACCCCTTTCAAAGATACATTTAGTTTTATTATCGGCAATTTATTTGAAAACAATACCTAGATTCTATAAATATATATAATCTAGGTATTATCTAATTATTTTTTCAGTAACAAAGATTCTCCTGTCATTTCTGGCGGTTTAGACATGCCCATCATTTCAAGTAATGTCGGCGCAATATCTGCAAGTTTACCGCCCTCACGTAAGATATAATCTTTATCATAGTTTACGAGTATAAAAGGTACAGGATTGATTGTATGGGCCGTAAATGGCTCGTTATTGTTATAGTCAATCATTTGCTCTGCATTTCCATGATCTGCGCAGATAAACATAGCGCCGCCGATTTCAAGAACTGCATCATAAACCTGACCTACAGCCTTATCAACAGCTTCAATAGCACTAACTGCAGCTTCTAATAAACCAGAGTGTCCTACCATGTCAGCGTTAGCAAAGTTAGCAACAATTAAGTCAGTTTCTCCTGCTCTTATGGCAGTTGTCAATTGGTCAGCTACTTCAAATATACTCATTTCTGGTTGCATATCATAAGTGGCTACTTTCGGTGAAGGCACTAATATACGCGTCTCCCCTTCATTAGGTTCTTCCACACCACCATTGAAGAAAAATGTAACGTGAGCATACTTTTCTGTTTCAGCTGTTCTAATTTGTGTTTTGTTATTAGCCGCTAGATACTGGCCAAGGGTATTATCAAGCTTTTGAGGTGTATATGCAACATCTGTATTTGGAATTGTAATGTCATATTGTGTAAATGTTGCAAATGTAACATTTTTGCGTTCTCTTGGAACAGCATCAAATTCAAAGTCACAAAACATTCTTGTAAGCTGTCTTGCCCTATCTGGCCTAAAGTTGCAAAAAACAACTGAATCATTATCACACACCTTAGCAACTGGCTGACCATCTTTCATAATAACAGTTGGCAACATAAATTCATCGTATACTTCTTGCTCGTAAGAATTAGAAACGGCTGTAATAGCATCGTTAGCGACTTGCCCTTTTCCACCTACAAGAGCGTCGTAAGCAAATGTCATTCGCTCCCAACGATTGTCACGGTCCATAGCGTAGTAGCGACCACTAACTGTAGCGATTTCTCCTACCCCAATTTCATCTATCTTATCTTGTAATGCTTGTACAAAGCTTTTACCTGAAGCTGGTGGTGTATCTCTTCCATCTAGGAAAGGATGTACATATACTTTGGTAAGTCCTTGCTTTTTAGCAAGTTCTAACATTGCATATATATGTGTATTATGACTGTGAACACCACCATCAGATAATAGTCCAAATAAGTGAAGTGCTGAGTCATTTTCTTTACAATTTCGAACTGCCTTTAAAAAAGTAGGGTTTTCAAAAAAGTCTCCATCCCTAATGGATTTTGTAATTCTTGTGAGCTCTTGGTATACAACCCTGCCAGCACCAATGTTTAAATGACCCACTTCTGAGTTCCCCATTTGCCCATCTGGAAGACCTACTGCCATACCACTTGCATATCCTTTTTGCCATGGGTACTGATCCATAATACGATCCATATTAGGTGTTTTTCCCATGCATACTGCGTTATGATCACAGTTATCGTTAAGACCATACCCATCTAAGATGAGTAATACTTTTGTCTGTTTTTTCATGTTGTTTCTCCTTATTTGTAGTTAACAATACCGCCAAATGCGTCTGTTAAACTTGCTCCGCCTACTAGTCCACCGTCAATGTTGCCCATGTTGAATAATTCATTTGCGTTAGCACCGTTTACAGATCCGCCGTATTGAATACGAACTGCTTCTGCTACTTCTTTCGTGTAGATTTCGCCTACAACTGCTCTAATTGCTGCACAAACTTCTTCTGCTTGCTCTGATGTGGCTGTTTTACCTGTTCCGATTGCCCAAACTGGTTCGTAAGCAATAACTGCTTTAGCTGCATCTTCTGCTTTAACATCTTTAAATGCGATTTTTGTTTGAATACGCATTAAATCGATTGTAATATTTTGTTCTCTTTCTTCTAAAGTTTCTCCGACACAAACAATTGGGATTAAACCATGCTCAATTGCTTTTAATACTTTTTTGTTAACCGTTACATCTGTTTCTCCGAAGTATTGACGTCTTTCAGAGTGTCCAAGAACAACATATTTAACGCCAAGCTCTGTCAGCATATTAGGTGCTAATTCTCCTGTAAATGCGCCATTTTCTTCAAAATACATATTTTGAGCCCCTACTTGAATATTACTTCCTTTAACCGCTTCAACGACTGCTGGAAGACAGATTGCTGTTGGGCAAACAATAACGTCAACATCCTCGCTATTTGCAACTTTCTTTAATTGTTCTACTAAGGCAACCGCCTCTTTTGGTGTTTTGTTCATTTTCCAATTTCCTGCTACTATTTTCTTACGCATGTTATTTTGCTCCTTTAGTTATTATTTATTCTCTATGATGATCTACTATTTCTCGTCTGCCGCCATAATTCCTGGTAAGTTTTTTCCTTCTAAGAATTCAAGGCTTGCCCCACCACCTGTTGAGATGTGGCTCATTTTATCTGCATATCCGAGTTGGATAACAGCTGCTACAGAGTCTCCTCCGCCAATAACAGTTGTAGCTTCTTTAAGTTGTGAGAGTTTTTCTGCTACTTTAAGTGTTCCTGCTGCAAAGTTAGAGAATTCAAATACGCCCATAGGTCCGTTCCAAACAACTGTTTTTGCTCCGTCTAAAGCCTTTGTAAAGATTTCAATTGTTTTTGGTCCGATATCAAAACCACTCCAGCCATCTTCAATTGTATCAACCACTTTAAACGCTGCGTCGTTAGAGAATTCTTTTGCTACAACGTGATCGATTGGAAGAAGTAATTGTACGCCTTTGTCTTTTGCTTTTTGAATCATTTCTAGTGCATAATCAATTCTATCTGCTTCTAAAAGAGAGTTTCCAATTCCTTCGCCTTGTGCTTTTTTGAAAGTATAAGCCATTCCGCCACCAACAATTAGCACATCTACTTTATCAAGAAGGTTATTAATAACATTAATTTTGTCAGATACTTTAGCCCCACCTAAAATAGCTACAAAAGGACGTTCTGGCTTGTTAACAGCGCTGCCTAGAAATTTAATTTCTTTTTCCATAAGGTAGCCAACAGCGTTTTCAGCCATGAATTTTGTAACCCCAACGTTAGAGCAGTGAGCACGGTGTGCTGTACCAAATGCATCGTTAACAAAAACTTGGTTATCTGCAAGTGCTGCAAGTTCTTTAGCAAAACCTTCTGCGTTATCTTCTTTACCGTAGTTTGTTTCTTCTTTGCGGTAACGTGTATTTTGAAGAAGCATAACTTCTCCTTCTTTAAGGTCTGCTGCAATTGCTTTTGCATTGTCTCCTACAACAGTATCATCATTTGCAAATTTTACTTCGACTTCTAAAAGTTCAGCAAGTCTTTTTGCAACTGGTGCTAATGAGAGTTCTGGTTTAGCTTCACCTTTTGGCTTTCCAAGGTGTGAGCATAAAATTACTTTAGCCCCCGCGCCCATTAATTTTTTTATGGTTGGAAGTGCTCCAACAAGACGATTTTCGTCAGTAATAACCCCATCTTTAAGTGGCACGTTAAAATCGCAACGTACTAATACCTTTTTTCCTTTAAGATCTTTAAGTTCTGCTACATTTTTTTTATTTAACATTAAACTTTCCTCCTGAATAAAATATTTTCCTAAAATAAATATACAAATGGGCCCGTCCTATAGTCTAACCTACATGACCGGACCCATTATGGATCTTATTATTTAGTTGGTGCTACTATTATTTGCTAGCTAAATATTTAATCGTTCTAACCATCTGACTAGTGTATGAGTTCTCGTTGTCATACCATGCTACAACTTTAACTAATTGCTTGTCGCCAACTGTGATTACTTTTGTTTGTGTTGCATCAAATAATGATCCGTATTCGATTCCGATTACGTCTGTTGAAACAATCTCATCTTCTGTATATCCGAATGAAGCATCAGATGCTGCTTTCATAGCTGCGTTGATTTCTTCTATCGTTGTTTTCTTTGCAAGAACAACTTGTAATTCTGTTACAGAACCTGTGATTACTGGAACACGTTGTGCTGCACCGTCTAATTTTCCAGCTAATTCTGGAATAACAAGACCGATTGCTTTAGCTGCTCCTGTTGTGTTAGGAACGATACTTGCTGCTGCTGCCCTAGCACGTCTTAAGTCACCTTTAGCGTGAGGAGCATCTAATGTGTTCTGATCATTTGTGTAAGCATGAATTGTAGTCATAAGACCTGTTTCAATTGTGTATTTATCATTCATAACTTTCGCCATAGGAGCTAAACAGTTTGTTGTACATGAAGCTGCTGAAATAACTGTTTCTGATCCGTCGATAAGTTCGTGGTTAACACCAAATACGATTGTTTTTAAGTCGCCTGTTGCTGGCGCTGAAATAACAACTTTCTTTGCACCTGCTGTAATATGAGCTTCTGCTTTTTCTTTGTCAGCAAAGAATCCAGTACACTCTAAAACAACATCTACATCAAGAGCTCCCCATGGTAAATCTGCTGGGTTTCTTTCTGAGTAAATTTTAACTTCTTTACCATCTACAACAATTGAATCGCCTGTTGTTGTTACATCTTTATTATATCTACCTTGTGCTGAGTCATATTTTAATAAATGCCCAAGTGTTTTTGCATCTGTTAAATCGTTAATTGCTACTACGTCATATCCTTCTGCACCAAACATTTGTCTAAATGCAAGACGTCCAATACGTCCAAATCCATTAATCGCTACTTTTACTGCCATTATAATTCCTCCTTAGAATATATAAAAATTTATTTCATCTATATTCAACTCGCTTTGTGTCGTATATACGAAGCTTAGCGACTTGATACCAATTTGTCTAACTTTTAACAATTCCTTAAATATGGCTGCAAATTTGACAGACCATAATTATATTGTACCTAAAATAAGGAAAAATATCAAGTCCTATTTATTAATCAGGATCATATAAGTCAATGCAATTTGAATTATGAATATAATTGGAAAGCCATATTGAAACTTTGGATGTTTCGTTTTATGGCGAAATATGCTCATACCAATGATTCCCCCTAGACTTCCACCAATAGCTACTATTAAAAATAGTCTTTTTTCAGGTATTCTCCACTTTTTATGAATAGCTCTTTGTTTATCAACAAACATGGCTATAAATCCTACTAGATTAATGGCCATTAAGTATATCATGTGCAGCTTCATATCATTTATATTCCTTTTCTATCAAATTTTTCTTCTTCGCCCGCTAAACCCCATGTCAAATTTCTTTTTTCTATTTTATAATTCATTTCAAACGTATGACCTTCGATGGTATATACAAGTAAATTTTCGGATTTAATACTATATTCTCCTGCTTTTATTTGATCTACATTAACAATGCCCACATCTGTAAATTCAACGACCTTGCCTGTTTGTTGGGATAACCATTGACCTATCATTGAAGGGTTATTATACGTTTTATTAAATGATATGCCTTCCCGTACAACAATCCCTATGATTATTATAAAAATGCTTGTTATAATAATAGAGATGTTAGATTTCTTTTGCTTTGGATTCATTTTCATTTCCATTATATTCTCCTTTTTATTTTTCTTAATTTTTCTTTTTTTGTTCCATAGGAGCTATAACATTTTTAACGTAAGTACCTGTAAGGGCAAGTAAAATTCCAGATATTAAAAAAATAATTTGCATATTTCCAATACTAAAGTTTAAAAAGTTTATATGTATACCTGCAAACACATCTATAAAGAACCCTGACCCAACTGTGGCTATAAACCCTGCCGTACCAGAAAGTGCAGCTAATACACCAATATATAAAGTTCTAGATTCATCAGGCGCAAACATAACTTGTAAATTAAAAAATGTAATTCCTATACTGCCCCATGCAATTCCTGATAATATATGGGATATTGGGAGAATAATTAAAGCTGTTAGGGGATTTGCAAAAAATAACAATCCTGTAGAAATTCCGATTAAAACAGCCCCAATCTCTATAGCTCTAGACCATGAATGCGTTTCTACAAATCGACCCCATAGTCTTACAGATAAAACTCTAAAGCCTAAAGTTAACATACTCATAATCATAGCATAGAGATAAGACATTTTCAGGCTACTAATAATGTAAATTGCAATATAAAGCATCCCTATATTAAGAGAAAAGTTCCATATTATATATAAAGCCCCAAGTTTCCTAAAGTCTTTATTTTTAAATAATAACTTTAAATCTTTTTTCACTTCTAATTTTTGCTTTTTTTCTGGTCTTATAGGTTCTTTAACAGCAGAAAAAGCATAAATGCTTACCATGGCCCATATCATAATGATAATACCTATAATCTTAAACCCCAAAGCCTCAGCACCTTGTATTTTAAAAGCATCTAACATTTTAGCTAAAACCGCTTCACTAAGAGCTACTATAATCATAGTAAACATCTCACGTTTTGCAAAATATTGTCCCCTAATACTCTCCGGGGACAAGTCCATAATCCAACTAATAATAGGTGGGTTTAAAAATGATATGCCAAAACTTACAATACAATATATAACGACTAGCACCATACCTTGATATATATTTTTGGTTATAAAAAAAGGGATAAAATAAATCGTTCCAATGAGCATTCGTATAATAAAACTAAGCCCTACAGTTTGAAGCTTATATTGGGTCTTATTTCCAAAGTATATACCGCCAAATATTTGAAATATATGAGCTAACATTGGGATTGCGGAAAGCATTCCAATAAGTCCTGGTGACATGCCAATCATTGTTGCAAATCCTACAATAAATGCTCCTTGGGAGAGTCTAATTAAAGACGTTCCGCCAATACATTCTAGTATCAAAAAAGCCTGTCCACTTTTATAATCTTGACCTGTTAATTGAACAGGTGTTGCATAAATCCTTTTTATCAGATTTTTAAGTCTATTCATGGTTTCCCCTGCCTTTTATTTTTGTGTAACTTCATTGTATAGCAAGGGAGATATATTATCAATCATAAGAATTAATGATTTCTTTAGGAATAGGAAACTCAAGTATTCCCGCAGCATAAGGCGCTATCTCATAGAGCCCAAATACAATGACTAATTGACCTTCCTCGGTCATATAAAAAGATTGATTTTTATTTATTCCTTTAAACTCTAGTGCTTCATCAAAAAACATTTCTCCTTTTGCATATCTTTCATTTATTTGTCTTTGAATCTCTTGATTTAGAACCTCTTCACTGACTATATCTTTCAAACATATCATCTTACTCGTGTTGGTATCTATATTATAATATGTTTTTGTTGTCATGCCATGAGCGCCACCTCTGTAGTCATATATTGTTATTTCTAAAGAAAATATATCATTATTAGACTTTACATGATAATTTGTCATTAACTCATATGGGAGTACAGGATAACCTTTTGGGGTAGCATATTGATAGTTCTGTATAGCATCTTTTCCAATTGTTTTCTTTAAGAATAACTGATTTTTCTTAATCGTTTTATTTAGTTTTTTTTGAAACCATTTATTTTTAAAATTATTCATAACTGGCATTTTAATATTTATTTGCAGATGATTTGTTGTTTCTTCAATAAAATTTGTTGCCACTGAAATTCTATTATTGTCCTTTGTTAACATCACAAAAACTGCAGTACCTGGTTTATCTTTTGGAAGTTCTTCTTCAGCATACAATACAGAATGAGACAAACACATAATTGCTATAGCTGATAGGATGATTTTTTTACATTTCATCTATTGCACCTCCTGAATGATTTGTTTTTGGTTATACACTTATTATCTCCAGTTTTCCTTTACTTATAAGGAGCAATAACTCCCTTTAATACAATTAATTTCTTGTTATACGTGGACTTATTTGTTATATTTAGTTTATATCATTTAATACAAAATTTTCTTTTAAAAAAGGATGTGATGACAATCAATAATGCACCACCTCATTATATTAATGGTGACGAGTATTTTCAAAGTTCTGTTTTAATGACCTTTATTATAAAGGATGATGATTATTTTCTTGTCCTTGAACAGCGTTCAACTCATATTAGCCAAGCAGGTGAAGTGTGCTTTCCTGGCGGTAGATTTGATGCTACTGTAGACCTTTCGACAAAAGATACTGCTATTCGCGAAACCTGTGAGGAACTTGGCGTAGAGGTTTCTCAGATTAAAAAGGTTCGTTATTGGGGAACCTATATTGCTCCTATGTATACATTAATAGATGTTTATATTGGTTTTTTAGATATTAATTCTATGCCTATTGATGATGTTCATTCCTTACCAATCAATAAAAAAGAAGTTGAAAAATTAATTGTCGTTCCTTACTCATACTTCTTAGAGCATTCTCCCTTGTCATACGAAATAGACAATTGGTCTACACCATACAGGCTCTCTAGTGATGAGGACTCTAAGGAACTATCTATTTTCCCAACCAAAGAACTTGGGTTGCCATCTAGATACCATAAGCCTTGGCAAGGCAAACCTCGGCAGGTATACTTATACCCTACCCAAGACGTTCCTATTTGGGGTGTAACCGCCAATATTCTTAAACAGTTTGTTCAGCAACATCCAACTACTAATACACTATTTAGCGAGGTGCACTATGAATGATAAAACAAGTACTATTTTTGATATCGTACAGTCTCAACATGAATTTTTTTATACCAATCTAACGAAAGATTTAGATTTTCGTATATCTCAGCTTAAGGCTCTGCACAAAACCATTAAAAACCACGAAGAAGAAATTATTGAGGCACTTTATAAAGATTTTAAAAAACCGCCATTTGAGGCTTTTTCTACTGAAATTTACACCGTACTAGAAGAAATTAAGTATTTTATAAAACATTTGCCTAAACTTTCACAATCTAAAAATGTACCGACTTCTTTCATTAATTTTTTATCCACCAGCTCTGTTAAGCCTGAGCCTTACGGCGTATGCCTAATTATATCCCCTTGGAATTATCCTTTTCAGTTAGCCTTATCACCTCTTATAGGCGCTATAGCTGCTGGTAACTGTGCTGTTATTAAGCCTTCAGAGCACTCCCCACATACGAGTGCCATTTTAAAAACTGTTCTAAGTGATATTTATCCTAGTTATTATATTAGTGTCATAGATGGGGATGAAAAAGTAGCTAATGAGCTGCTGAATCAACCTCTTGATTATATCTTCTTTACAGGTGGCACTGAAGTGGGCAAAAAGATTATGCTTAAAGCCGCAGAAAACTTGGTCCCAGTTACTTTAGAGCTAGGAGGCAAGAGCCCAGCTATTGTCGATTTAGATACCAATATCCCAATCGCTGCAAAGCGTATTGTATGGGGTAAATTTATTAACTGTGGACAAACTTGTATAGCACCTGATTATATTTTAGTTCATGAAAAAGTAAAAGATCAACTTTTATACCATATGATTAAGAATGTTATCAAATGGTATACGGTTACACCTGAATATAGTCCTGACTACGGAAGGATTATTACACCCCGCCATTTTGATCGATTGGTTAATTATATAGACAAAGATAAAATTTTTTATGGTGGCCAAACTAACCGGGATGATTTATTTATTAGCCCGACCATTCTCCATCATGTCACTTTAGAAGACCTTGTTATGGAAGAAGAAATCTTTGGGCCTATCTTACCCGTTATGACCTTTGACGATTTATCTGATGCTATTGCTACAGTGCAAAGCAAACCTAAACCTCTTGCCTTATATTATTTTGGCGAAGACAAAAAAAGAGCTGCTCATGTAAAGAACAGCATCTCTTTTGGTGGTGGTTGTATAAATGATACGATTATGCATGTTGCATCTAGCCATCTTCCTTTTGGCGGCGTTGGCTATAGTGGTATGGGAAGTTATCATGGCAAGGCAAGCTTTGACACCTTTTCACATTATAAAAGCATCCTAAATAAATCCACTGCTTTTGATCTTCCATTTCGTTATCCGCCCTATAAAGGTAAACTAGGCTTCCTAAGAGGCTTTACAAATTTGTAAAGCCTTCCCCCATAACCTCATGCAACTGTTGCACAGTTACAAAGGCATGAGGATCTATGGCGCTCATATGATTTTTAAGCTGTATAAACTGTCTTCTATTAACAACCGTGGTTATAACTTCCCTCTCTTGATTGGAGTATGCACCTTTTGCGGCATATACGGTTGCACTTCTATTTAAGTCATTGATTATATAATCAGTGACTTCTTTTGTTTTGCAGGAAATAATGGTTACATATTTGGCAACATTAAATCCTGCCACAATATAATCTACTAAAAACCCATTTAGCATAATGCCAAGAAAGGCATATAATCCTTTTTCTATACCAAAAACACTAACAGCTGCACATATAACAAAAAAGTCTGCAATTTGCAGCGCCTTTCCTATATTCATAGGAAAGAATTTCGTAATAATTCTAGCTACGATATCTGTTCCTCCTGAAGAGGCCCCTTGATTAAATATCATTGCCTGGCCCACACTGGTTAAGACCATACCAAAAATAAGGATAACCAAAGTATCATGGCTAATGGCTTCTGTAACAGGCATTATTTTTTCATATAAAACCATGGATAGAGATATGGTTAAACTAGAGTATATGGTTTTTACACCAAAACTTTTACCTATAATCAAAAACCCTATAATAAACATAAAAATATTAAGGGTTAACATAATAATTCCTATTGGCACGTTAGGAATTAATTCTTTAATAACAATGGATAAACCACTTATCCCTCCTACCGCTAGCTTTGCTGGCGCTAAGAAAAAATATAACCCTGCAGAAATCAGTAGGGATCCTATGGTAATAACTAAATAGGCTTTTCTAACTTTTTTAATAATATCGTTCATGTTATCAGCTCTTTCGATGTTTAAATGTTTAATTTGCTTGACTGTTTCGTAAATAATCTTTGTTTTTCTATACGGGATAATTTTTTGATACTATATTCCCTTTTCATTGCTTCACTTTTTGTTTCATAAGTTTCTACGTGTTTAAGAGCAACTGGACTTCTTCCTCTTGTATACTTTGCACCCTTACCTTCATTATGCGCAGTTATCCTCTTTTTTATATCATTTGTATAGCCTGTGTAATAGGTCCCATCACTACATTCTAATATGTACACATAATTCATAAATAATCTCCTTAACATGCATAGATATTCTTTAATGACATAAACTATATAGTAAATATCCCAAAGGAGGTTTCATATGCCTATGCTTTGTAATAGCAAACATGTTTTCCCCGGTAGCAATACACCTTCAGGTTTTTATTCTTACTATGATAACATTATATCCCAAGAAAACGCAAATAAAATCTTTATTATTAAAGGAGGCCCCGGAACTGGCAAGTCTTCTTTTATGAAAAAGATTGCTAATCATTTTGCAGATCAAAAAATTGATGTGGAATACCACCACTGCTCCGCCGATCCTGGTTCCTTAGATGCTATTGTTATTGTTCCTGCTGGCGTTGCCATTATAGATGGGACATTCCCCCATGTCGTTGATACCCAAGCACCTGGCGCCATTGATGAAATTATTAATTTCTCTCCTTATTGGAACGAAAAAGAAATCCGCTCTAATAAAAGTATGATTATACAAACCAATGCTAATCGCAAGAGCTTGTTTTCAAGGTCATACTGCTACTTAGGCGCAGCTAAACAGGTTTATGATGCTTATGCTAAGTCCCAAAGTAGTGCTCTTAATCATAAGTCTTTTTATAATATGGAGCAATCTATTTTAGAGAATATCTTTGAAGCATATATGTCTTCCAATCCTAATGTTATTCACCATTCTGGCCATAGTCGTCATTTATTTGGAAGTGCTATTACCCCTGATGGTTTTATTGACCACTTACATACGATTATAGGCAAAACCAAACGTGTATATACTATAAAAGACGCTCCTGGTGCCTCTGCTTCTAATCTAATGAATCTTATTGTGGCTAAATCCATAGGTCTTGGACTTGATATAGAATGTTTTCATTCTCCTATTTCCTACGAAAACATAGAGGATATTATTATTCCAAAACTAGATATTGCCATTACTGTATCGAATGATTATCATAAGGCTAAAATAGTACCGACTCATGTTTTTGATTTAAAGGGCTGTTTTATTGCCAACAACCTTGCTGAAATAGCGCCTGACCTTACTTGTGATAAGGCGTTAATGGATCAGTTGTTTAATAGAGGTATTGCCACTCTTTTACAAGCTAAAGAACAACATAATATTCTAGAATCTTATTATATCCCTCACGTTCGATTCGATGATATGAATCCTATTATAGAGAGCGTCATATCTCAAATTGAATCCTTTTTGCAGTAATTATTTTCGACAAGAAACCCTGTCATACACCCTAATAAGTTCTTAGAGTATATGACAGGGTTTCTTGTTTTAGATTTTATTGGTTATTTTTTCATTAATGTTACAAGTATTGCTTTTTGTGCGTGCAGACGATTCTCTGCTTCTTCAAAGATTACATTTGCGTGTTTTTCAAACATTTTTTCTGTTATTTCTTCTTCTCTATGGGCTGGTAAGCAGTGCATAACTATCGCATCTTCTTTAGCATATCCCATAACCTGATCATTAATCTGATAGTTTTCAAATATAGCTTTTCGTGCCTCTGCTTCTGCTTCTTGCCCCATACTTGCCCATACATCTGTTATGACAACATCTGCCCCTTGAACAGCTTCTTCAATATTATCAGTAATCACTAATGTACTGTTACCTTCTTTTGCGGACTCTTGGGCAATGGCTACCATTTTTTCTTTTGGCATGTAGCCTTTCGGTGAAGCTATTGATACATCCATTCCAACTTTTAGGCATCCAATCATTAAAGAGTTTGCCATATTGTTACTATCCCCAAGATAAGCTACTTTAACACCTTCTAATTTCGACTTAAACTCTCTAATGGTCATAAGATCTGCTAGTACTTGGCAAGGATGAAAATCATCCGTCAGACCATTCACAACTGGTATTGAAGCATATTTCGCCAAATCTTCTACTTCTTGTTGCTCATAGGTTCTAATCATAATGCCGTCTACGTAGCGTGAAAGAACTCTAGCTGTATCTTGAATAGGCTCGCCTCTTCCCATTTGAAGATCTGCTGAGCTTAAAAACAGGCCCATACCACCCAACTGCATGATACCCACTTCAAAAGATATTCTAGTTCGTGTAGATGATTTATTGAAAATCATAGCTAGAGTCTGCCCCTCAAGATGTTTGTGAGGAATACCGTGTTTTTGTTCGTATTTTAACTGATCTCCTAAATTTAAAACCTCGATAATTTCTTCTTTACTCCAGTCTTGAAGCTTTAATAAATCCTTTTGCATAATTAATCCTCCCTTAGAATATCTTTCAGTATGGTAAGTCCAATTTTAATCTCATTATCTGTAATATTAAGAGGTGGTAAAAGGCGAATGGTATTGCCACCAGCGCTTAATATTAAAAGACCATTTTCTAGTGCTTTTTTCTGTATTTCTTTTACATCTATATCTGCTTTTAGTTGGACTCCTATCATGAGCCCCTTACCTCTTACTTCAACTACTTTTGGATTCTTCCAGCCTAAAATAGTTTGCACTATCTTGTCGCCGTTAATTTTAACTTTTTCTAAAAATCCATCTTGTGTCACTTGGTTTAGAACTTCATTAGCAGCAGCACATACAAGTGGATTTCCGCCGTATGTAGAGCCATGATCTCCTGGCTTTAAAACTGCACTCATTTTTTCATTGCAGAGGAATGCGCCTATTGGAACGCCTCCTCCAAGTCCTTTTGCAAGGGTTATAATATCTGGTTCTATATCATAATTGTCACACCCTAAAAACGTCCCGGTTCTACCAACTCCGCATTGTACCTCATCAAATATAATTGCAATATCTTTTTCTTTTGCAATGCGTCCCACTTCTTTCACAAATGCTTGATTTAGTGGATGTACGCCCCCCTCACCTTGTACGCTTTCCATCATAATACCACATACAGTATCGTCTACTTGTAGTGCTAAATCTTCTATATCATTTGCCTTTACATATTTAAAACCTTCTGTAAAAGGAAAGAATGATTGGTGGAAATGATCTTGCCCTGTGGCTGCTAAAGTTGTAATGGTTCTCCCATGAAATGATTGTTTAAGGGTGATAATCACATTTCTATTGTCACCGTATTTCTCAAAGCTATATTTTCTTGCTAGTTTTATAGCCCCTTCATTAGCCTCTGCACCTGAATTTGAAAAAAACACTTTATTCATCTTGGTTAGGCGACAGATCTTTTCAGCTAGTTCTGGCCCTTGCTCTGTATAAAATAAATTAGACATATGTGTTATTTTTTCAGCCTGATTTTTAATTGCATTTATCAAGGCTTCATTTCCATATCCTACAGAAGAAACGCCTATACCACTAGTAAAATCGATATATGCATTGTCTTTATCATCAAATACGATACTCTTACTGCCACGTGTTATAATAATTGGAAACTGGGCGTAAGTATTGATGTACCACTGATTTGCCTTGTCAATTGTAGTATTGTCCATTTTTTCTCTCCTCCTCACTTTTTCCCCATCTTGGATAAAGCTAATATTTGCCTATCATTTACGATATCATAGTCCCTATACCTTCATCTGAAAAAATTTCTAATAATAATGAATGTGGCACCGTGCCATCAATAATATGCGCTTTTTTAACCCCTCGCCTAATGGCTTCAACGCAGCAGTCCACTTTTGGAATCATTCCTTTACTTAAGATTCCCTCCATGGTAAGAGATGGAATTTCTTGTAATTTTAATTCAGAAATAAGACTAGACTTGTCTTCTATATCTCTCATAATGCCTGGTACATCTGTTAATAAGATTAATTTTTCCGCCCCTAGCTCAGCAGCTATTTTGGCTGCTGCAATATCAGCATTAATATTATACGGCTTGCCATCTTCCATACCTGTGGCTACTGTGGCTATAATTGGAATATAGTTTTTCTCTACACAATCATCAATAATGGCTGTATTAACTTTTGTAATTGACCCTACATATCCTATATCTTGCCCATCAATAAATAACTTTTCTGCTTGTAGCATTTGTCCATCAAGGCCACATAACCCAATAGCCTTTCCTCCGCTTTGTTCCACAAGTGATACAATTTCTTTATTAACTTTCCCGCACAATACCATTTGCACAATATCCATGGTTTCAGCATCTGTATAACGCTGCCCTTGCACAAACTTACTTTCCTTACCTGTTTTCTCTAAAAATTGATTAATTTCCATTCCCCCACCATGAACGACAACTACCTTAATCCCCACATAGCTAAGGAGTATTAAGTCATGAATAACGGCCTTTTTTAACTCTTCATTGACCATTGCATGACCACCATACTTAACAACAATCGTCTTATCTTTAAATTTTCTTATATAAGGCAATGCTTGTATTAATATCTCTGCTCTTTCTGAATTCATATAATCCATTTTTTTCTCCCCTCAGGTACGATAATCCCCGTTTATTTTTATATAGTCATAGGATAAATCGCATCCCCAAGCAATAGCACTGCTATCACCTGCGTTTAATTTAACCATAATTTTTATTTCATCACAGATTAAAATCTCTTTTGCTAGGACTTCGTCAAAGTCTGCTCCTTTGCCCCCTGTACACACTGTTACAGTGCCTGCGCTGCTTTTAATATCTATGTCCACCTGATCCACATCTATCTCTACCCCTGCATATCCTAAGGCACATAATATTCTTCCCCAGTTAGCATCGGCTCCAAAGATAGCTGTTTTAACAAGACTAGATGCAATAACTGATTTAGCCAATTTCCCTGCATCTTCTTCACTTTTGGCTTCCTCTACTTGGCACTCAATGAGCTTGGTTGCCCCTTCTCCGTCTCTTGCAATTTCTTTGGCTAAATATATGTTGAGGTACTGAAGTGCTTCTAAGAAGATTTTATAGCCTTCATCTTTTGTTGTAATTCTGCTATTTCCACCTTGTCCGTTAGCTAAAATACTAACCATATCATTGGTACTTGTATCTCCGTCTACACTAATTCTGTTATAACTTTTAGCCACTGTGGTCAGTAGGGCTTCTTTTAATAAGGCTGAATCCATGTTAACATCTGTTGTTAAAAAAGAAAGCATGGTGGCCATATTTGGCTCAATCATTCCTGATCCTTTTGCCATACCACCGATTGTAATTTCTTTCTCATCAATGATGATTGTAATGGCTATTTCTTTAACCCTTGTATCTGTTGTTAAAATAGCATTACTTGCATCTACGTGGCCTTCTTTACTCATTTTAGCTACTAGCTCTGGAACACCTGCCTCAACTTTTTCAATAGGCAGCTGGACGCCTATAACCCCTGTAGAAGCTACAATCACGTCTGTTTTATCGATGCCTGTTTCTGTGGCAATAAACCCTGCCATTTGAAAAGCTTTTTGCTTACCTTCTTCTCCTGTGCATGTATTGGCATTCCCACTATTAACAATAACCGCTTGGGCCTTACCATTTTCTAAGTGCTCGGCTGTTACTTGGATAGGCTGCCCTTTTACAAGATTAGTTGTATAAGCTGCCGCTGCGTCGCATTTTGTTTCTGAATAAATAAGTGCTAAGTCCATTTTTGCTTTTTTTAAGCCACAATAAACACCCGAGGCTAAAAATCCTTTAGGAGCTGTTACTCCCCCTTTAATTATTTTCATTTTCTTCACATCCATTCTTAAAATGCTGGTGGTACGAGCATAAGGCCTTCTTCTTCATTAAAGCCCATTCGTATGTTCATGTTTTGTATGGCTTGCCCTGCTGCCCCTTTGATCATATTATCAATTGCTGAAATAATAATGACTCTTTTGCTTCTTGGGTCCATATGGACTGAAATATCACAAAAGTTTGAGTGGGTTACATTTCTAATATTAGCTGATTGTCCTAGTGGCAATATTCTTACAAACTTTTCATTTTTATAATAGTCTTTATAGATTCCATGTAACTGATTCAAATCCGTTTCACTATTTAACTGGCAATAAATCGTTGATAAAATCCCTCTATTTACTGGTATTAGATGGGGTGTAAATAAAATAGTAACTTCCTCACCACCAACCTCTGAAAGAGTTTGCTCTATTTCTGGCATATGGCGATGAGTGCCTATTCCATATGCAATTATATTTTCATTACACTCTGAAAAATGTGTGACTCTAGATGGTTCTCTACCGGTTCCTGTTGTACCTGATTTAGCATCAATCACAACACTATCTTTCTTTATTATCCCTTTTTTAAATAATGGGACTAATCCTAAAGTTGAACTGGTTGGATAACACCCTGGATTTGCAATAATAGATGCTTTTTTAATCTCCTCTTTATACACTTCTGGCAAACCATATACAGCATCTTTATGTATTTCTTTTACTTCAAAATCTTTTTTGTACCATTCTTTATAGACTGCTTCACTCTTTAATCTAAAATCAGCACCTATATCTATACATATCTTATTGCTCTTTATACATTCTTGAACAATATATTCACTTAAACCGTGTGGTAATGCCGTAAATATTACATCACATTTTTTAATGACCTCATCACTGGTCGTACATTTTAAATCGACTATATTTAATACATTAGGATAGACCTCTTCAATACCCTTACCTTCAAAGCTCACAGAGCTTATGGCTTCTAGCTTTATTTTAGGATGATTAACAAGTAGGCGTATTAATTCGATTCCTACATATCCTGTTCCTCCGACGATTCCAACCTTAACCATTTCCTCTCCCCCTCGTTCTTCTCAAATAGTGTTTCGCTTTTAATCCTTGTTATAATTATGCACTATCTGTAATAAATATGCAAGTGTTATTTTATATTATTTAACTTTAATTAAAATCTTATAACTATTTGGGAAATAAAAAAGAACAGTGTGATTGCATTTAGCATCACACTGTTTTTATTTGTTTTATATTAAGCTAGTTTTTTCTTACCTTTATAAGCTATTTTAAGCCATATAGGTGTAATAAGAGTTGTTACAATAACCATAATAATAACTGGGGCAAAAAAGGCCTGTGGCATAAGGCCAACGGCCATCCCTTTATTGGCAACAATAAGAGCAACTTCTCCACGTGAGATCATCCCTACACCGATCCTATAAGAATCCTTATTGCAATACTTGCAGGCTTTTGCACCTAAACCACAACCAATAACTTTACTAAACACTGCTACTAATACTAGTAAAACAGTAAAGATAATAATTTTGCCATCCATACCTGTAATTGAGGTTTTAATACCTATACTTGCAAAAAAGATTGGTGATAACAACATATAGGCTATAATTTCAATTCTTCTGGCTATGTAATCAGATTGCACTGTATTACATAAGATAAGGCCTGCTATATAAGCCCCTGTAATATCGGCTACACCAAATTCTTCTGCTACAAAAGCTAATATTAAGCAAAAAGCAAGACTTATAATAGGTACACGCCTTTGACGTTCTTCTCTTTTACTTAGCCACTGGAAGAAATAATAAGATCCAACGCCAACAATAGCTGCTAATACGAAAAAGGCTACTATCTTAAGAAGGACAAAGGCAAGGGCTGGAGAATCTGGGTTTGATGTACTTGTAATAATGGTTAAAATAATAATCCCCAGTATATCATCTATAATGGCCGCGCCTAATATGGCTGTCCCCGAATCCGTCTTTAATTTCCCCATCTCTTGGAGGGTTTCAACAGTTATACTAACAGAGGTAGCCGTAAGAATTACGCCTATAAAAATATTTTCCATAAAGTTTTGATTAAACATCAGTGATACTACGGTTCCCCCTATTAAAGGAACCAGTACTCCAAAAATAGCAATGATAAGGGAAGCCTTACCGCATTTCTTAAGTTCTTTAATATCTGTTTCAAGCCCAGCTGAGAACATGAGTACAATAACACCTAGCTCTGCAATAGACCCTAGAAATTCAGTTTCATGAAGAAGATTAATACCTGTTGGCCCAAGTACAATACCTGCTATGAGTGCACCTAAAACTTGGGGCATACTAAAACGCTTTGTCACTAAGCCAAATACCTTTGTGAAAATCAAAATAATTGCAATATCTAATAAAAACCGTGTTGACACATTACCATCCCTTAGTATAATAAAATTTAAATTAAGATTTTATTATACTCCTTTGAATTTTATTTGCAAGGGGTAATTTTGTGCGTTTTGGGTTATGCCGCATTAGTTTGGGAGTCTATATCCTCTCTCGCCTCTCGTGGCTAGTAAGCCACAGGATGCTCGATAGGATATAGACTCCCAAACATTGCGGGGAAAGGTTTGAAATCGCACATGAGCTCCCTTAAGTGCATAAACCATTTTGAATATGTGGGAATTCTTATAATAAGTATAGGTTATTTATTTAGTAATTTGATGATGTTTTCTAGGCTAAGCTTATCTTCAAGTCCGGTCTTCATGTTCTTGATGGAAAGTAATTGTGTTTCTTTTTCTTCTTGGCCGATAATCATTGTATAGGGCACGCCTATTTTATTTGCATAGGTCATTTTTTTGCCTAGTTTGGCGGTTTCTACATATAATTCGCTTTTAATATTTTGTTTTCTTAGATTGTTAACGAGTTCTATAGCATAATCTAGGTAATCATTGTTCATTGGAATAATGACTACTTGGGAAGTCGTTGAGCTGCTTTCCATCTTTAGAAGATTTGCCTCTTTGAGCTGATAAAACAATCTGGTTAGGCCTATGGAAATCCCCACGCCGGCTAGTTTTTCTTTGGTATAATTTTGGGCTAGATCCTCATAGCGGCCACCTGAGCAGATGGACCCTATTGTAAGATATTCATTTAGCATTGTCTCGTATACTGTTCCTGTGTAATAATCTAAGCCTCTTGTAATCTTAAGGTTAATATTGTAGAAAACTTCTGGGATGCCAAAGCTAGCCATATAGGTAACGACTTGCCCTATTTCATTGAGCCCCTCGATAAATAATTCGTTGTCTACATCTAAATCTTTTAGTTGTTCTAGTATTTGGCTGTTGTTACCTTGGATTTTTATGAATTTAATAATATTTTCTATGGCCTCTTGGTCTATACCTGAGAATTCTAATTCTTCCCGAACGAGCGCCTCACCGATTTTATCTAATTTATCCACAGTTCTTAAAATATCTACTGTGTTTTCTATTCCTATATATTCAAAGTAGCCGTTTAATAGTTTTCTGTTATTGATATAAATAGTAAAACCATCTAGACCAATTTCTCTAAAAATAGAGTAGATGATGCTTGGGATTTCTGCGTCATTAATGAGATTGAGCTCGCCTTTGTTAATAATATCGATATCACATTGATAAAATTCTCTAAACCTGCCTTTTTGGTTTCTTTCACCTCTAAAAACCTTGCCGATCTGGTATCTTCTAAGGGGAAAGCTAATATCATTGGTATGCTGGGCAACATATCTAGCAAAGGGTATGGTTAGGTCAAAGCGAAGAGAAAGATCATTTTTCCCTTTGTTAAACCTGTAGATTTGCTTTTCAGTTTCTCCCCCACCTTTGGCAAGTAATACTTCTGTTTTTTCAATAATAGGTGTATCCATAGGGATAAATCCAAAGCGCTCATAGTTTGTCCTTATGATGTTCTCTACTTTATTAAATAAAATCTGATCTTCTGGAAGTAGCTCCATAAACCCGGGTAATATGGATGGTTGAATAATCTTTTTTTTCATTTTTATCTCTCCTTTTAATTTTAGCAAACAAAAATAGCCCATATAGGCTGCAACCTATATGGGCTATTGATTCAGTAAAATCAAATACTAAAACCAAACACACGCCACCTAGATACAAGCCTATCCAAAGGGAATAAACCTGTATCTATGTGTTTCATAGACCAAGTTTCTAGTGGTGATGGTGATGCAATTGGTTGTATTTGATTAAAATATTCATGGTGTGATGCTCCTTAAATAATAATTATGAAACCATCTTAACATAATCGTAATCATGTATCAAGTAATATGTCCCCTCACATTCCTCACTATATTACATATGATATATCCGAGAATACTTTTAAAGGAATGATTAATTTGTATAACCTAAACACCCTTCACAATAATTATATTTATCATCCATGTCCTTACTATGCTTATAACCCTATGTATGCTCCTATGGATAACACTAACCTTACTAGGCAAATGAACGTACCGCCTCCGCCCCCTATGGCTAATGCTAATATGAATGATTATGGCCCTGAGCCATTTGTTATTAATATAGAAGATGCTACTGAAAAAAACACCTTGTTTCGAACCACCTTATGGACGGGGGAGAATCTTCAACTTACTTTAATGAGTATCGAAGCTGGTGATGATATAGGCTTAGAAATTCACCCAGACCATGATCAATTTATACGGATTGAGGATGGCCAGGGCCTTATTACAATGGGTGATACAAAAGACAATTTAGATTTTCAAAGACAACTGAAAGACAACTACATTGTTATAATCCCTGCTGGAAAATGGCATAATCTCATTAATACTGGTAACAAACCCCTTAAACTATATTCCATCTATGCCCCGCCAGAACATCCGCGTGGTACGGTTCATGAGAGTAAGGCCATAGCAGATGCAGCGGAAGCCGCTGAAGCAAAACTCGGATATTAGTTAACTCACAAATTAACTCCTAAATCAGGCCCATGCATTACTAAGTAACTTGATAGCCTCAGGAATTTCATCATTTTTGAGAGTTGCAAAACCTAGTAATAACATGGGCTCTGTATTTTGGGTTGTGTTATCTAAATAAAACTGTGAAATGCCATAAATTCTTATCCCCTTCTCTTTAGCAACTCCTATTAGGACGTCTTCACTTATTCCTCTATTTATTTTGATAAGAAGATGCAAACCTACTTTAGCACCTGAAATCTCTGCATAGGGTAGGCACTTTTTAATTTCAGCTACAAGGATTTCTCTTTTTTTCTTATACACATTTCTCATTTTATTTAAATGTCTTCCAAAGTACCCTTCGTTTATAAAATGGTAAAGGGCTTTTTGCTGAAAAGTAGAGACGGGGCAAATATAAAAATTTAGTTTTTCTTTATATACTGTTAGGAGCTCTTCTGGAAGCACCATATAACTAATTCGAAGTCCTGGTGTAAGGGATTTTGAGAAGGTTCCCATATAGATAACTTTTCCACCTGTATCTAAACTTTGTAAGGATGGAATGGGTTTGCCACTATATTTAAACTCACTATCATAATCGTCCTCTATGATATATCTTCCTTCCTTTTCATGACTCCAATTTAATAGCTTTATACGCCTACTAATAGGCATAATATTCCCCGTTGGAAATTGATGAGATGGGGCAATACAGGCTACATCTGCCCCTGACTCTTCCAACTTTAAAGGAATCATCCCTTTCTTATCTAAGGGAATAGCTTGATAGGCCGCATGATTGCTCTTAAAAATCATACTCAGTTTTTCATATCCTGGGCTTTCTAGTGCGTAGATGTAATCTTTATTAAATAACTGAATCAGTAGTTGCAGTAAAAACTCAGTACCTGCGCTTACAATAATCTGCTTTGGTAGGCAGTTTACCCCTCTTGACTGGTGGAGGTATTTGGCAATGCTGGTACGCAAATTAATATCCCCTTGGGGATCACCGCTTTTAAGCAAGGACTCATCATCTTGGTTAATCACTTCTCTTGTAATCTTTCGCCATGTTGAAAATGGAAAACTTTCAACATCAACTCCGTGATGGGAAAAATCATATTTAGCCCAAGATTTAATTTTCGAGTTATTAGCTGGGTTTTCTATGTCCTTCTCTAAATCTATCATTCCTTCTAATTCACAAACATAAAAACCACTTTTAGGCTTCGAAACAATATACCCTTCTGCAATTAGTTGATGGTAGGCATTTTGAACTGTATTTTGACTACATTGCAGGTAAGAGGCAAGTTGCCTTTTAGAAGGTAGTTTTGTATTGTAAGGATGATTGCCATTTAAAATCTCTGCTTTTATATGATTATATAATTGTTCATAAATAGGCTCTTGCAATTTTTTATTAAGATTAATAGTGATTATACTCATATTCCCCTCCATCTGGTACCATTAAATAGTTCTAAAGTGGTACTTGTTATACAACCAGATAGTACCTATAATTGTGTCATAAGTCAATACTTTCAGAGAGGAAGATACGAAATATGAATAATACACTAGAAATGAAAAGAAGTCTTACTGATAGATTTAAAGGTGGGGTTATTATGGATGTAACCACTCCTGAGCAAGCTAGAATAGCTGAAGCAGCTGGTGCATGCGCCGTTATGGCACTAGAACGTATTCCTGCAGACATCCGTGCTATGGGGGGCGTATCTAGGAGCAGTGACCCTAAGATGATTAAAGAAATCCAAGCAGCTGTATCAATACCTGTTATGGCAAAAGTACGTATTGGCCATTTTGTTGAAGCACAGATTTTAGAAGCCATTCATGTAGACTACATAGATGAGAGTGAAGTCCTCTCACCTGCTGATGATACCTACCATGTGGATAAACACAATTTCAACACTCCTTTTGTCTGCGGTGCGACAGACTTAGGTGAAGCCCTTAGAAGAATTGCCGAAGGCGCTTCTATGATTAGAACAAAAGGCGAAGCTGGAACTGGAGATGTTATTCAGGCAGTTCGTCATATGCGTACGATCACCAAACAAATACGCATGGTGCAAGGTCAACGTAGTGATGAGCTTTATAATACAGCTAAAGAATTACAAGTTCCAGTAGACCTTGTAAAATATGTTCATGAGCACGGAAAATTACCCGTTGTAAACTTCTCCGCTGGTGGGGTTGCGACTCCTGCTGATGCGGCGCTTATGATGCAACTTGGGGCTGAAGGGGTTTTTGTAGGTTCTGGTATATTCAAATCAGGAGACCCTGCAAAACGTGCAAGAGCTATCGTTAAGACTGTTGAAGATTACAATAATGCCAAGCTAATTGCTGAGCTTTCTGAAGATATTGGGGAAGCAATGGTTGGGATTAATGAAGATGAGATTGAGGTATTAATGGCCGAACGGGGTATTTAAGATTATAACAAAAGACTTCTAGATCCTAATAAAGGGTCTAGGATTTTTTTATAGCTACATTGCTTTAATAAATTGTATCTGATATCATATAATAATACTATAAAACACATGAAAAAGAGGGACCAAATGAAATCAGACAATACACCAAACGAAAACAAACCTGACTATAAAAGGCGTGTTAGATACAAGGGTACTCACCCAAAGAAATTCCACGAGAAATATAAAGAACTACAACCAGAACTATATCCAGATGCTATAGCCAAAGTTATTGAAAAAGGCTCTACGCCTGCTGGAATGCATCTTTCAATATGCGTTAATGAAATACTAGATTTTCTTGAAATCAAACCAGGACAAACTGGTTTAGATGCTACTTTAGGCTATGGCGGCCATACTTTGGAGATGCTTAAATGTTTAGATGGTAAAGGACGTTTATACGCTATTGATGTGGATCCTATTGAACTACCTCGTACTAGAGAACGTTTAGAAAATTTAGGATATGGACCAGATATTTTAAATATACAGCAACTGAACTTCGCGCAAATTGATGAGGTCTTTACTCAGTCAGGGCCACTTGATTTTGTATTAGCAGATTTAGGGGTTTCTTCTATGCAAATCGATAATCCAGATAGGGGCTTTTCATTTAAAGCTCACGGTCCTCTTGATTTACGTCTTAACCCTGAAGAAGGTAAATCTATATCCGATCGGCTAAAAGAAATGACTGCAGAACAAATTGAGTGGATGCTAATAGAAAATGCTGATGAGCCTTATGCCAAAGAAATAGCCCGGGCTATTTTTTCTAACATCACAAGAAATATTGATATTTCTACAACAACACAACTCCGTGAAATCATCGAAGAAACCCTAGGCATTTTGCCAAAAATAACTGAAACTGATATTAAAAAATCATGTCAAAGATGTTTTCAGGCTCTTAGAATTGATATTAATGATGAGTTTGAAGTGTTAGATGCCTTTTTGGCAAAATTACCTGATATTCTTGGCACGGGTGGACGGGTGGCAATCCTTACCTTCCATTCAGGGGAAGATAGGCGGGTTAAAAAGTCTTTTAAACACTTATTCAATCAAGGTGTCTATAGTGATATATCACCAAAACCTATTCGGCCATCATCCGAAGAACGTAATGCGAATGGCCGTGCCAGGTCTGCTAAGCTTCGCTGGGCAATTAAAGCATAGGATGAAAAGCAAAACAGCATACCTCTAGTCTAAAGACCTGAGATATGCTGTTTTAAATTTATTTGGTTTTTAATTACTTTATCTTAGTTCATGAAATCAAGTACTGACGCTGAAACATACATGGTATCATTTCTAAGTTCTGGCGCTTCACTAAACTTTCCAAGACTTTTGTTTAAGGTATAATCAACTTTACCAATCCCTATAACGATCGTTTGGTTTTGTTTTGTAAGTTCTACGGTTTTATCTTCGTTCCATTTTACTTTATAACCCAGTTCAGTCGCCGTTGTCCTAAGGGCAATCATTTCTTTAACTTCTTCTACTTCTACAGTTTCTTCCTCTTGAATAGTTTCTTCTACAGCTTCTTCTACAATTTCTTCTGCTGCTTCTTCTTTTTCAGCTAACAAAATAATCTTACTTGGTGTTGTTTGAGCTGGAATACTTTTAGTTGACATATCAAAAAACACTAATACTGTTTTGTTGTATATATCTTCTATTTTTAATTTCTCACCTTTTTCATTAACGATTACAGTATCTTTTCCGATATTTAGTTGAAGGAAATGATCTGCACTAACTAGGTCTTTATCAAATCTCCCCACATACGTTGGTTCCCCAATAGCTTCTTTTTGGATAACAACGACTGCTGGTGTTAATTGAGGTGGCAAGCTCATTGTAGTTGGTGTGTTTTGGTTGAAGTATACTTCAACTGCCATTCCTTCTTTCAAATCTTTACTTGTTACACGTTTTTGTGTCTCTCTATTCCACAGTAATACGTCTTCTGAGATGTGGAATACAAATCCATATTCATCTTGATCATCCCTAGAGTTAACATGGATACTAATATCACCTTCATATTCCATTACTTCTGAGATTTCACCTGCGTATTTAATATATTCATTTTTCATTTCTGCTTTCTCACTTATAACAACACCCTCATTTGCTGATATTAAAGGTTGCTTCTCCTGGGCAAAGCTTACCATAGGAATAGCCATTACCCCTACTACCATAAGTGCCATTAATTTATTCTTAATTGATTGACTCATTTGTTTTGCTCCTTCTTATCTTTATTTTATCTATTATCTATTGCTCTTACGTTTTAGACGCATCTCCCTAGAAAAAAGTTCCACTTAAATTAAACTTAAAAAAGTATCCTTAGTGGATACTTTTTTAAGTTTATTATTTGCTATTCTTATTGGTACTCACCCATTGATTATCGGTATCCGTTTTTTCAGGACAATCTTTTAGGTATCCCTTAACTCCCGCTACCGAAACCCACTGATTATCAACAGCAGTCTTATCTTCTCCATTGTCCATTAATTCATTCCCATTGGTTAATTTATTTTTATTTTTCATGGTAAACAACTCCTTTCTTTGATCCGATTGACTTTATTACTTTTCCCATTAAGTAATTTTTAATACATTAAGGGTAGTAAAGCACTAAAATAAAAAAGACAGCTAACAAACGTAGTGTTTGTTAGCTGTCTTTGAGTTCATACAACTTTGCCCGATTACCCGGCTTTATCTTAACCTATAGTGTTGATTTCCATAAGCCATGAATATTACAATACTCATACACGTCAACGCTACCTTTTTTTCCACCAAAAATTGCTTTTGGCTCATCTCCTGGTGAAAGGTTGATTCTTTCGATTCCATTTTCTGTAACAATTGCAATCCACTCGATGTAGTGAGCATCTAGCATAGGGTGAAGTGTTGATCCTACGACTACATTGATCTTATCGCCTTCTCTAGTTGCTACTGGAACATGTTTCTCTGTTGCCTGATCTGCAGTTTGAGCTTCAAGTTTAGTCATGTTTTCGCCACAACAAACAACTGGTACCCCTGCGTCTTTAATAAGTTCTACTATGTTACCACATTTTTCACATTTATAAAAAGCTACTGTTGATTTCATATTGTCGCCACCTCTCAAATTTATGCTGTCTTATTATTTTATCATATCATAAAAAGATTTTAATAGATCCTAGTAATTTCTAGCATTAATTTGAAAGTAAGACTTAGGATGATCACATAATGGACATACTTCTAATGCTTTTTTACCTGTATGGATGTAACCACAGTTATCACATTTCCACTCATATGCTTCTTCTCTTTCAAATACTTCTCCAGATTTTAGATTAGCTAATAATTGTAAGTATCTTTCTTCATGGCCTTTTTCAACTTTAGATACTAAGTTAAATAAAGCAGCAATTTTAGCAAATCCTTCTTCTTTTGCATCTACAGCAAATCCTGCATACATATCTGTCCACTCATAATTTTCACCATCAGCAGCATCTTGTAAATTTGTTGCTGTATCTTGAATTCCATCATGAAGTAGTTTAAACCAAAGTTTTGCGTGCTCTTGTTCATTTCTTGCTGTTTCTGTAAAGAAATCAGCTATTTGGTTTAATCCTTCTTTTTTTGCTTTTGAGGCATAATATGTATATTTATTCCTCGCTTGGGACTCACCTGCAAATGCTGTTTGTAAATTGGCTTCCGTTTTTGTTCCTTTTAGTTCCATATTAAAATTCCTCCTTGTTCGTAGTTTATAATTGTTATTGACTAATAACCTATAACCATTATACCCCCTATCACCTTATTTTTCAAGGTCTTTAGAGAAAATCTTAACTTATTTGGTATTATTACCGATCTTCCATCTTTATATATTCTCTTTTATCTGCAATATTCTTGTATGCTGGTCTAATGATTCTTCCACCACTTATCAGCTCTTCTACCCTATGTGCACACCATCCTGCAATTCTAGCGATGGCAAATATAGGTGTATGTAGCTCTCCTGGAATATTAAGCATATTGTAAACAAAGCCTGAGTAAAAGTCTACGTTAGCACATATTTCCTTGCTAGCTTGCTTAACTTCACTAAAAATACCTGGCGTTAGTTTTTCAATTGTTGCATAAAGATTAAATTCTTT
Source organism: Candidatus Epulonipiscium sp. (assembly GCA_012841565.1). The sequence goes on from DUUM01000090.1 coordinate 142,653, forward strand.
ATCCATTCCTTTTTCTTTCGCAAGCTCAATTGCTTTTTGTTTAAGTAATATAGCTCTTGGATCAGATAATGTGTATACCGCATGTCCCATACCATATATAAGGCCTGAACCATCAAATGCTTCCTTGCGTAATATCTTTTCGATATAAGCTGCTATTTCATCTTCGCTTTCCCAGTTTTTTACGTTTTCTTTGATATTTTCCATCATCTCAAGAACCATTGCATTTGCACCCCCATGTAATGGACCTTTTAAGGATCCTATGGCTGCCGCTATGGCTGAGTAAGTGTCTGTACCTGTTGATGTAGCTACATTAACGATAAATGTAGAGTTGTTACCGCCTCCGTGCTCAGCATGTATCATAAGAGCTACATCAAGAAGTTCTGCTTCAGCTTTTGTATACTGACTATCTGGTCTTACCATATGAAGAATGTTTTCTGCTGTCCCTAAATGTGGTTGTGGATTGTGAATATATAGGCTCTGATTATCATGGTAATGAATCTTCGCTTGGTAACCATAAGCAACCATTGTTGGGAATCTAGCAATAAGCTCAATACATTGCCTAAGGACATTATCGATATCTGTACTATCTGGGTTGCTATCATAAGAATATGAAGCTAGGACAGCTCTTGTTAGCTTGTTCATTATATCTTTACTAGGTGCTTTTAAGATCATATCTTCTGTAAATCCAGCAGGTAATGTGCGAAAATCTGATAAAAGATCCTTAAAGTCCTGTAGCATTTCTTTGCTTGGTAGTTCTCCAAATAGAAGGAGGTAACATGTTTCTTCAAAGCCATATCGGCCTTCTCGCTCAGTATTATTGACTAAGTCATTAATATCATACCCTCTGTAGCTGAGCTCACCTTCAACAGATTTCTTTTCACCATTTTCTATAACATAGGAATGAACATTCCCAACCTCTGTTAAGCCTACAAGAACCCCTGTTCCATCATTGTTTCTCAGACCTCTTTTAACATTGTATTTTTCATATAGTTCTGGCGCTATCTTCCTTTTCTTTAACAATTCTCCTAACTCATCCATTAATTCTAAATTCGCTTCTGAAAAAACCATATTTTTTACCCCCATATTCACTCTTTTATTTTTAAATAGGTAGTTTTTGCAACTACATCTACTAAAACTTGCATTATCATTATATTAATATAGAATCATATACCTTGTCAAGAGTAGTATTCATTTGATTCTCTGTTGAATTAGCTTTTTCAAATTTCATCCGTTTATTCGTTGCTTTGCAATATATTTAAAATCCCCTTCATTTTTTTATTTTATTCTTGTGACATAAAAACAGCTTATAGATAGGATTTTTATATCCGCCTATCTATGAGCTGCCTGTTTTACATCGTATTCTATTTCCTTAGTGTTTATTTTGCCCTATACCATAGACGCTACCGACTGGTACGGTAAATATAAATCCTACACCTGGTTTATTAATATCCCCAACGACACCATTAACAGCCTCAACCACCTTCTCCACTAGTTCTTGACTATGAAGAACCGTAAAAATAGTTTTGTTATAGGGGTGAGCATCGTCTAGAAAGTTTTTAAGATAACCAAACATTGGAATATGTTGATCTGAGTGAGCCGCAAGTGCCCTCCCCATTCCTTGGCTATCCACGATAGTAGCCCCTTTAACCCCTATTTCAACAAAAACTTCTAAGATATCGTCTAAATACTTTGTTTCATTGAGAACTAAAAATAATGCTTGCATCTTTCCACCTGCTTTCATCATATTATAAGCTATTAACTTTTTGCGTTATATGTTTTCATCTGGTCAAATTCTCCTGCTTTTTTAAGAGCCATTTTCGCAAAGATTGGACCTGATACCTCATATACTAATACACTAAACATTATAACTGTTGTAATGGCCTCACTATACTGTGGTAATTGTTGTGCCACTAAAATAGATAGTCCTATTGATATACCCCCTTGCGGAAGTAGGGTGAATCCTAAATATTTTTGAACTACTGGTTCCGCTTTAACTGCCTTGGCACCTAAAGTAGCACCTATAATCTTTCCACTTGCTCTTGCTATAATATATCCTATTCCTATTAATCCTACCTGTGCTAATATCTTAAGATCTAAGCTAGCCCCTGCTAATGTGAAAAACAACAAATATACAGGTGGCGTAAAATTGTTAATACTATCAAAAACTCGTTTAGATTTTTTCATTAGGTTAACTAATGTTCCACCTAACATCATACATGTCAGTAGTGCTGATAGATTTAAAAACTTAGCAGCTCCTATACTCAGTGCAATAGCTGCTAAAGATATTGATAATAACTCTTCTTTACTTTTAGATTTTTTAGCAATATAGGTTAGTAGTGCCCCTAAAACAAATCCTAAAATCAGTGACCCTACTATTTCAATAACTGGCTGTGATGCCATTTGGAGAAAGCTTTTGTCTGTACCACCTATGTAAATATGAGCAACGGACATAGCAAGACCAAATATCATAATTCCCATAGCATCGTCTATGGCTACTACAGGCAAAATCGTCTTTGTAAGGGGTCCATACGTTTTATATTGTCTTATGACCATAATCGTGGCTGCTGGCGCCGTTGCAGCAGACATAGATGCAATCATTAGTGAAAATACAAATTCTTGTCCTAAAACCCAATACATAGTGGCAAAAACACAAAAGACAGCTCCCACTACTTGAGCAGTTGAAATAATCATAATGCTTGTTCCAAGTTTCTTCATATCTTTAATAATAAATTCACTACCTATACTAAAGGCAATAGCTGCAAGTGCTACTTCATTAATCGCGGCAAACGAACCCGCATCAGCTGGTGTAATAATATTAAGGAGGGATGGTCCCAGTAGTAACCCACCTACTAAATATCCTGTTACATTGGGAAGTGCCAAACGTTCTGCTATTCTTCCTCCTAAAATACCTACAACCAATAAAATACCAAGCTTAAGAATCACGTCCAATTTACATTTCCTTCCACAATTTATTTTTTCTTCTAACTATCCTATACCCTATCCTAACACAATGTATCCGTTTATAGCAACCATGACCCCTTTAAAACAGTGCTTTTAGTCGTATGCTATACCCATGTAACCTTGTTTTTTATCCAACATTTCATCTTTTATTCCTATTTGTATTGTATCCTCTATTTTCATCATACCAAAAGGCCTTATTATGCCTCCTAAATTGCCACCTAAGTCTGTTGGCAGACGCACCATATAATCTTTTGCAGGTAATAACTGTGCAATTTTCTTGAGTCCTTCTTTAATAAGATGATCTGGCATTAGTATTTCTTTTATAAATATTTTATTCTGATCTATCCACTCAACAATGGCGCAGCCTTTAATATCTCCAATATTGATACAGTATAGATCTGCTCCAAATTCCTTAGATAGTTTCTTTTGGTAATCTAGTTCTTCATTATTGTAATCCACATAAGGCGTAGCTGCTAATAGGGTTCTTCGCCTGTTATTATAGTCACTAGCTTCTATTGGAATCATAGAAACTTCTTGATTGATATTTGTTTTAAATGCTGCAATCTGGTCATAGGTAAGAGTAACTTCCCTCACATAAAAAGCCTCTTTATAGCCTCTTTTAGAATAAAAATCAAACAGGCTGGCTTCTGCTGGTACTAAGATGGATAACCCAACCCCTTTTTCTATCAGATGCTTATTGCAAAAATCCATTATTTGAGTAGAAAACCCTTTCCCTTGGTGTTTAGGGTCCGTTGCAACAGCGTACAGCATGGCTAACTCTAGGACCTGGCCACCAGCTGTTACTAGTTTGCCCGGAATCATAGTGGTCATAGCTACAATCTCACCTTTATAAAGTAGGACGGCTGTTTCCTCTGCTTTATATTTATTTAAAAAATAAAAATCTATATAAGCCTGTTCATCTCCAAAACAGGCCTTCCATAGACTTTTTTGATATATTTCTTCACCTTTTTTTGCCAGTCTTATTTCAACCATATCTAGTCTCCTATATATTTACCCATATATTTTTCTTCCATTTTTTCAGGATAATATGATTTTTTAGCTTTTCTAAGACCCAAATCTCCTATATCTTCCTCTCGGTTAACATACATCAGATCAGGATATCTTTCATTTATAACGGCTATAAACTCACGGTTAATCATAGGGTAAGCCCCTTGTATATGAGCAAAAGCTTTTTCTACGTGAATGACATATGTGTCTGAGTTTAGTCTTTCCCCGATTGTATAGGCAACAACGTCGCCCCCTACACGGATTAACCCACCTTCTAGCTCTAATTGTGAAAAGTTTTTAAGGAGTCTTTTAACTGCGCATGCCTCTTCAGCAAGGCTACCATTATCGTCTGCACCATTCTCTATAGACCACTGCTTATTCATCTCCCAGCAATCGTTTAGATTGTCTGGCGTCATCTCTTCGAAATGCCACTCATTGCTTCTTATAAATTTATTGATATGATTGCGTTTACCGCTTAATTTTTTCCCTGCCAAAGATACCATTTTTTCGATTAAGTATACATAATCAAAGTTATCTCTTACTCTTTTATATTTAAACTGATTAGGATACAAGTTATTTAACACTTCCATGTTCTCAGGTGACAGACCATCAAACCTTAGAACTTGTCCATTCTCAAGGGCATCTTGCTTCATGGCATCAATAATAGGTTTAATTTCTCCTACACCTGCCGGGTAAAAGTAAATAGATTTTTTACTATCTGCGTTCACTTTAACAATAAGGTAATCATTCATTCTAGCGACGCATTTATCATTTACCTTTGACCATGCAAATATATTACCAAAATTTTGATGACATCCTGCCATATTTGCCTCTTTAATCAGTGGCTTCATCCAAGTTATATCTTCTAGTTGTATTTCTTTGAAATCAATCATTTATTAATGCTCCTACTCTATTTTAACTTACTTTTAATCCTGCTTCTGAAGACCTTAATAGTCTAAACTCTGTTATACTTCCTTCAAATACGATTTTTTGGTTCGGAATTTTTAAAAAATCTATAGGCTTAGTAAGGGCTGGATTGGAACTCCAACAGCTCGTATTACTAAGTATGTACGATACAAATTGCGAACAAAAGAAATGCTCTTTTCTAGTCAGCCCTAGACCCATTGTATAGCTTATAACCCCCATAAGATTGTAACGGTAATTTTCTTTGTTACTATAAAAATCCTCAACGGCACTAGACATAATTTCGTATTCTGCTTCTGTCACTGGAATTTCCAAAATGCAACAACGTGCATTGGGGAAATATGGAAATAGTCCTCTGTCAAAGTTTTCTTGAATAAATCCAGTATCAATAGGATTGTATCTTCGTTTTCTGCCAAATGAGTACATGGCCTCAAGGTCATGATCGAATGAAATTGATGAATGATTATATGGATCCTTTGTATGCCATTTGATCGCTTTTGAAAACAAAGTACCTGTCTGTGATAAAATAATGTATATATTTTTCATGACGCTCCCCCTAAACTTTAGTTTCTATCCTTATAATATCAGACTTTCATCTAAAGGTAAATGATTAAAAACTGGGGATAGCAGTTGGCGCAATCAAGAGGAGGGTAGGCATAGGGCTGAACAACCAACTAGCGTCAATGTTGTTTCACCCTATACCTCCCCTCCTCTGTTGCGTCCTTAGTCGTTATCCCCTACATATTCCATTTATCTACCATCTTGAGTAAAACTCTATGATTGGTTGTGTATTAATTTGAATTGGAACATCCTCATAGTTTGGCACTGAAATCAATGTTCCACTAAAGTTTACTATATCTTTTGATATATAAGGTAAATGGTTTAATTCATTTGCCTTAAGATTATCTTCAAAAACCTGCTTACTACGTGACTTTTCTTTTAGTTGTATCTGGTCTCCAGGTGATACAATATAGGATGGTATATCTACCTTTTTACCATTTACTGTAATATGTCCATGGTTTACTATTTGCCTGGCTTGTCTAATTGAACTACCAAAGCCAATTCGGTATACCAGATTATCTAACCTACACTCTAGTATTCTTATAAGGGCATCCCCCGGAACATCTTTGCTCTTTAGGGCCTTATCCACATATTTTGCAAATTGTTTTTCTAATACGCCATAATAGGCTCTAAGCCTTTGTTTTTCTAAAAGCTGCTGTCCATAGGTAGATAGTTTCTTACTTGCTCTACTCTGCCCATTTCCTGCACGGTTCATTGCTTTTGGATGTCCTACTACATTTAAATCTAATCTTCTACAAAGCTTAAAACGCGGTTCTCTCATGTTTGCCATTTAATCATTTTCCTCCGTATTGTTTATAATATTAGCCGCGATATTATTTACCTTACTAGTATATCACAAAAACACATTAATGAGAATGATTTTCATTGTTATTAATGTGTTGTTGAATTTCTCTTTAGCAGCAATTCCCAGAGTTCCTATTGTAGGCCTTGAGCCTTGAACATTATTTTGTAGTCATATAAAATATGACTACAAAATCTATTTTTAAAGGAGGTAACAAATGAATACTAAACTTATATTCCCAGTACTCTTTTTCTCAGTTCTCTTATTTTCAGGATGTACAAAACAGGTGGTCCCTACCCCGGCCCCTAATACTAGTAATAGTAATAGTACAGATACTGTAACAACAGCATCAATCGTAAATACCGAAGAAGCCTTCGTGAAAGCAATCGCTAGTGATGGTACTTGGATTATTGCCACTCTTAAAGATTTAAGTATTGATAAAGAGTTAGTCCTTGAGGGGGATTTCAAAAATAGCAAGGGTGAGCTCCAGCGTAAAATAGCTCTGTACGAACAAGATGATAAGCATAACATTACTAAAAGATATACCCTCAGCGCACCAAAACTAACGATTAATAGCGCTATGGCCAGTATTCAACATGGTATTTTCAATGGTGATTTAGAAGTTTTAGTGGCCAATTTCGAACTAATCGATACCAAAGTTAATGGAAATGTACTTTTTGCCAACCAAGAAGCCATGTCAAGCTTTAAAATGGATGGGGATAGTGCCGTCTCTGGAGAACAAAAACTTAAGTAGATAATATAAAGGCGCCCAAGGCGGTTGGCGCAACAGAGGAGGTAGACATAAGGTTCAACAACTAACTAGCGTCAATGTTGTTTCACCCTATGTCTACCTCCTCTGTTGCGTTCCTAATTGCTATGCCTTAACTACTCATTCAAGGGCATTGCTATTATCACTTTAAACAAGTCCCCATCAATTTCTACATTAAATTTCCCACCTTGTATGGTTGTTAAACTTTGGGCGATAGAAAGCCCTAGGCCCGATCCTTCAGTCGTTCTTGATTCATCGGCTCTGGTGAACCGTTCTGTTAGCTGTGCTGGATCAATATCTAGTGGATAGGCTGACATGTTTTTCATAGTGAGTATGCCGTATCCATTGTTGTTTGCTATATCAATGTAAATCCTTGAATTAGCCATAGAATATTTCAGGGCATTAGACATGATGTTTTCAACAATTCGCCACATATATTTTCCATCAGCTAGTATGACTGTTTTTTCTTCTGGGACGCTTATGCGAATATCTAATTGAGCCTTCCCAATCTTCTCCTCATATTCCCCACAAGCCTGAATAATAAGCTCGTGGAGGTCAACTTGCTCTGTTATTACCACGAGACTACCACTAGAGGCTTTACTGGCTTCTATTAAATCTTCAATCAGCTGCTTGAGCCTATAGGATTTTTCATCTAGAATTTCTAAATAACCTGTTGCTGTTTCATTGTTGATTTCTTCTTGTTTTAATAAATCCACATAGTTAATAATTGAAGTAAGTGGCGTTTTTAAATCATGAGACACATTGGTTATTAAGTCAGTCTTCATGCGCTCACCCTTTATAGCTGTACTTACAGCCTTTTTCAAGCCACCTTGAATGCTTTGAATGTTTTTTGCAAAACTTTCAAATTCCATGGACATCTCGGACTGGTCTATTTCATAATCTAAGTTTCCATTTGAAATTTCTTTAGCTCCGTTCATAATAAGAGTCAGAGACTTCAGCTGATTAAATACAAAATATGCAGCTCCAAGATTAAATCCAATAATTAATAGACTACCAAAAGCAAATCTTCCACGTCCACTTGTAGCAAAGCTAAATAATATCCCATTAACAAGGGCATAGACTAACATTAAACCTATAAGCCATATATTAAAGACTTTTTCATTAAAGAGGCCTTTAATTATCTTGATGCCCCTACTAAAAAACTTATAGACAATCTTATATAATAATGTGTTTTTCAATAGCCCACCTTTTTTAAACTGTCTTAGCATAGAAAAGAAGTAGGTCATCCCAATCCCTATGTCTATAGCAATTATAATCATAAGGATCATCATCCTTGGGTTATATCTTTCATAATAAATGCCAATACCAGATGCAAGCTCTATTGACACCCCTGCTACCCCTAGGAGAAATAAGGACTGAACATCATTATAAATTTTATCTATATTTCCAAGATAGACTTCTCCATCTTTCTCCTTTCGGCCTGAAACTACCATAAGGTAGAAAAGGGATGCAACTACTAATAGTATACTTCCACCAAACGCTCCCATTGCATAAGGCATCCCTGTTTTGACCCTATTGAACAGGGTAACTGTATTATAAAATTCATCTCCAGGCTCTAATGGATTGCTAAGGGATATATAAATCTCTTGTGGTGTATTTTTTAACATCCATTCCATGTCACTGTTATCATATAAATAATACGGAACTTCATCTTCTTTAATATAAATGCCATTTGGGTCATTCTTAAAGTCTTGCAAACTAAACGGCCCTTTAGACGAAACCTTTCCCGTCCTAAGATCCTTCATATAATAATTATAGTTAACCGCATGGGATAAGTTATACTCAATAGTTTTAAAGCGTTCCTTATCTAAAAAATCTTCATTCCCATGTTTAAACCTAGCACCTAGTTCAACTGTATTATGAGCAAGCCTACTAATTGTCTGCTTATAATCAAGTGTATCCTCATAACGCTCTGCCAGGATGATATCTTCATTAAAGAGTAGAAATAGTCCACTACTTAAGCTTACAATCAGACTTACCCACAGTATAATGACTGCTACACTCTTTATTCCTAAGCTATATTTAATACTTTTCGATTTTGTATCCAATTCCCCACACCACCTTTAAATATTTTGGTTCTTTTGTGCTGATTTCTATTTTTTCTCGAATTCTTCTAATATGTACAGACACTGTGTTGTCAACTGAACAGGGCAAGTCATTCCATACGTGCTCATATATTTGATCTGTTGAAAAAACACTCCCCATATTACTCATAAGAAAAAACATAATACCATATTCTGTTGCTGTTAGCTTTACTGGTTCGCCATCTACCCTTAGCTCTTTTGTATCCGTATCAAGCTCTAGTCCATCGGTTTTTAAAATACTGCTTCTGTCTTCCATGCTACCGAGCTTCGTGTATCTTCTCATTTGTGACTTCACCCTTGCCATCAGCTCTAGTGAGTTAAAAGGCTTTGTAACATAATCATCCGCTCCAAAGTTAAGACCTGTAATTTTATCCGTATCTTCTGATTTTGCAGATAAAATTATAATAGGAATATTTAATTCCTCACGAATCTTAAGAGTTGTTGAAAGCCCATCTAACTCTGGCATCATGACATCTAGGAGTACCAGATGTATTTTGTTTTTCCTAAGTTCACTTAGAGCTTCTTTGCCGTTATAGGCTTTAATGACACCGTAATCTTCTTGTTTTAAAAATATTTCGATTGCATCTACAATCGCTTGGTCATCATCACATACGAGTACATTTAACTTTTCCACAACCATTCCCCTCCTTCTCATTTATTATAACAAGTAATTTTTACAAACAAAGAACAAGATTCTTACGAATTTCTGACGAATGGGTTCGGGCATGAAGGTGTCCGGGCATTCAAAATGAGGATAGATATAGGGTTCAACAAACAACTGGCGTCGAAATTGTTTCACCCTATATCTATCCTCATCTGCTGCGTTCGTAGGTATTGTGCCCCTGGCCTTAGATAAGAGCTTATGATAGTTTCCTAGTAACCTTTGGCCATCTCTACTATGTTGAGCAGCTCTTTGCCTTCTTGATATCGCTTTAGGTTTTCTATGATCATATCCCAGCGTCTTTGTTCTATTTCTTCACTGATCCAGGAGTTATGGGAAGTTATGACGACCCGGTCGAAGTCCCAGAGTTTATTGCCCGGTGGGAGTGGCTCTATTTCAAAAACATCTAATGCAACACCTTTAAGATTTCCTTCTTCTAGGTGATGGATTAAATCTTGTTCATTAATGATAACCCCTCTAGATACATTGATTAGACAAGCATCCTTTTTCATGTTTTCTAGCATCTTTTTGTTAAAAATGCCTTCTGTTTTATCAGTGTGTGGGAGGGAAATAATAACCATGTCACTCTGTTCCAAGACATACCCTAGCTTGTCCATTGAGAAGCATTCATCAAAGCCATCTACACTTCTTCCGTTTGTGTTGACGCCTACTATTTCCACCCCAAAACCTTGTAATCTTTTAACCGCCTCTTGTGCTATATCTCCCGTGCCTATAAAGGCTATTTTCTTTTTATATATTTCCCTAACAGAGTAATCCATATGCCATTTTTTATCTATTTGGTTTTGGTATGCATTTTTTCTGTTTTTTGTAAGCTCTAATATATTAAGGACAACCCATTCTCCCATGGGGATACTATATCCGCCTCTATTATTGGTTACAATTATCCCTTTATCCGCCACCTTATCTTCTGGAACTTGTTCAAACCCCATGCTGGTTATTTGAATCCATTTCAAGGCTGGCAAGTCATCTATATTGAGTCTTGCAAAGGGCTTATAGCCTACTAAAATTTCTATATCTTTCATATAAGACTGATATTCAATTGTTGCTTCTTTTTCATAATAAGCCTTATATCCCATCTGCTCTAGTAGGACTGCCCTCTGTTCTTTTTCATGATCACTGATTGTATATGTGAATAAGATGCCTTTCATTTTTTAATTCCTTTCTTTTGAATAAGCATAACATTAATTATTGCCAAAATCGCCATAATAAAAATGACTACCAGTGTTGATTTTAGTCCTTGTGATATTCCCTTATTTTCTGCAACTGCCCCTACTATATACGGAACGACTGAGGCGCCAAGTCCTCCGCCTGCAAATAAGATTCCACTTGCAATACCTGCCCCCGTTAAAAGATAACTGGCATTGGCAACTGTTGTTGGGTATATTCCTGCCATGCCTAAGCCTATAGCAACCATTAATATCACCGTTAGCTTAGGATCTTTATTAATCAGAAATAACCCTACAGATATAAACATGAATGAGGTTGCTCCGGCTAAAAGAATATCTTTTCTAATAAACTTGGAGATATAGGCAACTGTCATTCTTCCAAAAATAATCGTAACCCATAACACTGAAAGCATTAAGGTCGCCTTATCTAGTTCCATAATACCTTCTTGTACCAGATAACTTATAAGCCAAGAGTTTAATCCTGTCTCTGCACCTACATAACAAAAAAATATGATCATATATAAAAAATACTTAGGATCCTTTAAAAAATCAAAAGATAGTTTAACCTTCTCTTTTTGTTGCTTTTCAGGTTCATCTACATGAACTTTTATAAATACAAAAATGAGTGACACCGATGTCAAGGCAACAAATGCCACTGCCACTTTCCAACTTATATCAAATGAAGCCAGTGTACTGACTAGAAGAGGTGAAATAAAAGCACCTATTGCAAATGACATATGTAGTATATTGGTATACCCCGTATGCCCCTCTGTTGCCTCACTCACCAATACATTAATTAAATTAGCATTTATTCCCCACCCTGCACCCGCTAAAAATAAAAGTATGCCTAATAAGATTGGTGAACTTGTAAGGGTTATACCGCCAAATCCTATGCTAAATAAAACACCAATAGCGATTAAAGCTTTTTTACGGCCTAAAAAATGTACAATTACACCACTAAATAAAATGGCTGCTAAGTTTCCCATTGCCTGTACAGATACTAATAATCCTACTTGGTTATAGGATAAATTATAATCCGTCATCAAATAGGTCAGAATTGCTCCTGTCATTAAAACTAACAATCCATTTATAAAAAACGAATAACAGCAACTTGCAAAAAACAACTTATCTACTTTCTTTTTTATTGCCTTTTCCATGTGAGTCCCCTTTAGCTTATGTCAGCATTTGATTTAAGATTAGTTCATCGTGATAAAAGCCATCTAACTTTTTAAATACACCATAGGCTAGACCCGGCTTAATGTTCTTTTTGTCTAATAAATGTTTAGAATGATCCTTTCCAAGAATAATTTGTTCACTTTGGATTTTCCAATAATTAAATACTTCAGATTTAGGTAGTTTTTGAATAAAATTTTTATAAATATCTATAGCCTCATCTTTAAACCCTTCTCGTTCAAAAAAGTAAGCTATATAGAGTAATAACTGTTTATTCGCCTCTGTATTTTTCATGGCTATAATCATCTTATAATTGTCATAATAATAGCCTATATATTCTTTTACCTGCCCTGGCACTTCATCTGCTACGCCTACTAAATATTCTCCAATAAATGTAGCAACACAAGCAACTGTTAGTATATCTGTTTTTTTATTTTCCACCCTAGGTATAAGGCCTTTAAAAAGAATATTCCTTAGATAGGTATTGTTTTTGCGTATATTTTCATAGTCTACTGCAAACATAGCATATTGATACATCATTAGTGCCGCAAAAAAATCATCTTCTTTATAGGCTTTATAAGCTGGAAAATCCCCGTATACACCATCCATTTTAATAAAACAACTAAAAAACATAATTAGATTAATACAGATAAACATGATTCCAGTGACCCGCAGGTAACCATTTATAGTAAATAGTAAACCACCTACTAGGATCAATAAAAAACTAACAATCGGTCCCCATAGTATAGCATTTGCATGCCCCTTTTGCATCTCATTAAATTCTTTTTCATTAGATACAATTGTTAAATTGGGAACTGCTATACCCCCAACACCTGCTCCGTTACGGTTGAAAGCTAGCTTCCATCTTGATCCGTCAAATATAAAACTAAAGATGGTGATATTCAGCATTCTCATAGATATTTTGTTGTAAATAAACGCAAAAAAATGGCCTAGCTCATGTATTGCCACAGAAATATAAAATACCAAAACAGCTATTATAACGACTACTAGAAAAGGTATATCCTGACCTTGTAGCAAATAGTTTAAAATCTTAGCACCCCAAATCCCCACTATAAACCCTAAAACGCTTCCTATAATAATCATTACCCAATTTTTGCCCTTCATACATAACCCCCTAATAGTATAATAGCACAAAGCTGTTATATGTTATCCTAGCTTTGTGCTACCATTTTATCTCATAGAAATGTATTCTTGTATGATTTTAACTGTATTTTCAATCCCTATTGCGCTATCGATACAAAGATGATAATTACATAATTCGCCCCACTTATTAGTGGAATAAAAATTGTAATAAGCCTCTCTTTGCTTGTCAATTTTGTGAATGGCTTTTTTTGCATCTTTCTTATTGACGCCATAATCCTCAATTATCCTATTAATGCGAGTTTCTTGATCTGAGTGTATAAAAACATTAACACAATTGTTATGCTCACTTAAAACGTAGTCTGCACATCTTCCTACAAAAACACAAGATTCTCTTTCCGCAATATCTTTAATCGTATTTAACTGTGCGATAAATAATTGGTGATGTAAAGGTAATTGGGTAGTACTGTACATTCCTGTTTGAAAATAATAAAAGCTATTCACTGACTTTTCATCATAATTTTCAAGAACTGCTTCTGAAAATCCACTTTCTTTTGCTACTTCTGCTAATAATTCTTTATCATAGCAAGGAATATTTAAGGCCTTTGCAAGGGCCTTGCCAATATTCCTACCCCCACTTCCATACTGACGCCCAATTGTA
>DUUM01000091.1 GCA_012841565.1 Candidatus Epulonipiscium sp.
ACCGTTCGGTCAAGTTCTGTTTCTTCCCCTGACATAATTAAGTTGATATCTTTATTTAACTTACGAGCAATATCCCTGATCATACGTGGAAAGCGATTAAATACAATCTCTACTGGCACCATACGTACTTTCATTACTGCATCATGCAAGCTTGTTGTTACTCTTTCTAGATACTCAACTGACTCCCCGTAACTTACATCTTCCGTGTCTGAAGAACCAATTCCTTCTAGCTGAGTTTTGACGATAATTAGTTCGCTAACAAGATTCATTAGAGAATCTAGTCTATCAATATCAACGCGAACTGTTTTCCCAGCCCTTTGTTTGATGCTACTATGTTTAGGCACTTCATCTGTTACCTCTTCGTTTGATTCAAAAAAGGTGACAGCTTCTGCGTTAATATCTTCCTCTTCTAATACCACTGAAGTAATATTAACTGCTTTTACTTCTACGATATTCATTAAGATTTCTTTAACAAATTCTTCGGGTTGACTGGTGACTAGGACAACCTCAAAATCATATTCAAATTTCTCATCCTCTATTTCCTGGACACCAGGGATAGAATGTATGATTTCTCCAATAGATTCAAGTTCTCTAAAGATAATAAAGGCCCTTGCAGATTTTAAAACACATGACGTATCTAAAAACAAATGAATGGCATATACATTTAAAGCTTGTCGATATGCCTCTCTGACAGCATTCTTTTGCGCTCTTGGCAACTGAGTATCTATCTGTTCACTAGGAGCATTTTTTGCTTCAGATAGTGTAGCTGCTAGCTCTAAATCTTCCGACTCTAGTATATTATTTAATGATGTAATAATATTATTATATTCTTCATGGCCTTCTACACCTGTTCTAATAATTTCATCTACATAGTTTTCTAATGCATCTAGACTACTAAATAATATATCCACCAAATTACTTGTTACCTTAATTTCCCCATTCCTTATTTCTGACAAGACATTTTCAGCATTATGGGTTAGGTTTTGCATTTTTGTAAAACCCATTGTCCCAGACATACCTTTTAATGTATGTGCTATGCGAAAAATTTCATTTAATATCCCTAGGTCATTTGGATCTTTTTCTAATTTTAATAAGCAATCATTTAAACCCTGTAAGTTCTCTTGCGATTCTTCAATAAAAATTTGCATATATTGATTCATATCCATGTACTTACCCCCCTGCATATCGTATTATTTCATCTGCTATTTGATCAAGTGGTACAACTTTATTGGCAATTCCTGCCTGGACTACTGCACGCGGCATACCATAGACAACACAACTTGCTTCGTCTTGCGCAATAATTGGTATATTTGCCTTTTTTTTTAATGTAATAAGTCCTTCTAGCCCATCTGATCCCATTCCTGTCATAATAACTCCAATAATCTTTTTTCCAGTATTCATTTTGGCTAAGGAGTCCAACATCATATTAACAGAGGGTCTATGTCCCTTGACAGGCGGAAGTGCTGAAAGTCTAACAGTAGGACTGGTATTGTTTTCAATTGTCATATGATACCCGCCAGGTGCAACATAAGCCATACCTTGCTGTAAAACATCGCCCTCTTCTGCTTCCTTAACAT
>DUUM01000092.1 GCA_012841565.1 Candidatus Epulonipiscium sp.
TTAATGGAAAAGGTTCTTTACACCATTGATGAATTAACCGGGCTTATCATGGCAACTGCCCTAATGCGCCCCAGTAAAAGTGTAATGGATTTGCCCGTAAAATCTGTGAAAAAGAAATGGAAAGACAAACGTTTTGCCGCTGGTGTAAACCGTGAGATTATCCAAACTGGAGCTGATATGCTAGAGATGGATTTAAACGATGTGATTTACGAAACCATCGAAGGGATGAAAGCTATTGCAGAAAGGTAGATTCGCATAAACTGAAGTCGAATATCAACCGCTTATATTACAACCTCAACCATTCCATTTTAATAATGTTAGTTGAATTGTGTCTGTTCTATAGGTTGAAATCTTCAGGATCTTGCCCTGTGCGATAATTTTGATTTAGCTTATCAATTGCTTTCATATCTTCTTGGGATAATTCAAAATCAAATATTTCACTATTTTCCTTGATGCGTGAAGGTGTTACAGATTTTGGTATGGTTAAAATCCCACTTTGAATATCCCACCTAAGAA
This sequence comes from Candidatus Epulonipiscium sp., assembly GCA_012841565.1. The sequence continues at coordinate 517 of DUUM01000092.1, forward strand.
TTATTTGTGCTGGTGTTTTATTATATTTGCCCCCTAGTTGTTGAATTGTTTCGTTTGTAAGGATAGATTTCCCATGCATTAATGGGCTCCATGCTTGCACATGGATTCCTTGCTCTTTACAAAAATTACGCACTTTTTCTTGTGTAAGCATAGGGTGTAATTCTATTTGATTAATCATTGGCCTGACATGGCAACTTCCTAGTAGATCTTTAAGTTGTCTAATACTAAAGTTAGATACGCCAATAGCCCGAACTCGTCCCTTTGCATATAACTCCTCTAATGCACGATAGGTATCTTTATATTTTTCTTTTACTGGCCAATGTATTAAATATAAATCTACATAGTCAAGTCCTAACTTGTCCATACTTACTTCAAATGCTTTAAGTGTCTCCTGGTACCCTTGATCTGTGTTCCATACTTTTGTTGTAACAAATATATCTTCCCTAGGGATACCTGATTCTCTAACAGCTTCCCCTACACCTGTTTCATTATGATAAAATGCAGCTGTATCAATACTTCGATAGCCTATCTTTAAGGCCTCTTTGATAGCTGCCTTAACTTCATCACCATCTTGTGCGGCATACACACCCAAACCAAGCCAAGGCATTTTTACCCCATTATTTAAAGTTACAGTTGAATTAATTCCACTCATTTCCTCACCTTCCTATATTTTATTGCAGATAGTTTGTTAGATAAACACAAGCTTTCCCCGTGTAAAATTAGGTTGCACCATGAGCACTTTCACCATAACACGAAAGTATTGTCCTCGAAGGTAGTGTGGTTATATATCATTAAGCTACGACTTACAACAATTTCGTACGTGCCCTTAGTGAAGTGGTATGTTGATTTTCGTCCGCAAGCTTATTGTTTGACCGTAGGGAGTTTATAAGCTTGCAGAAAATTAACATACCACAAGCTTAGGGCACTAGAAATTGTTGTCGGAGTGCGTATGATATATAACCACACTACCACGCCCCAAAAGCTCCTGTATTGCATTTATTCAACCACCGATCCATCCTTAATATCCTCAAGTGGTCCTACAGCAACTAAATTTCCGCTATCGTCTGATGCACATAAAACCATTCCTTCTGATAAAATACCCCGGAGTTTAACAGGCTTTAAATTTGTTACAACAACAACCTTCTTACCTACAA
>DUUM01000093.1 GCA_012841565.1 Candidatus Epulonipiscium sp.
ACTATCTAGAAAAACTGGGTTATAAAAGTATTTATAAGAGATATCAATCAATACATTAATACTTTGATGAACCGCCGTATACCGATCGGTACGTACGGTGGTGTGAGAGGTCGGTAATTAAACTAATTAATTACCTCCTACTCGATCAGGAATACGTGAGACGTTAGAGGACAGATCTTAATAGTTGGTGCCGGTATGTGGAATTGAAAATTGATTGCTGTAGTTTTATGGTGCAGTTGTAGATTCTCACATCGTAAAGTGTAAAATTAAACAGCATTGGGTTTGTCATAATAAGTATTCAACTAATTTGATTTAGGAGGAGATTTGTATCATGAAAAAGAATAAGTTGATTTTAGTTATTATTTTGATGTTTTCAATAATATTGTTTACTACAGGTTGTGAAGATGACAATGAAAACAATAAGCAAGTGACTGAAAAACCAGTGATTTATCTATATCCAGAAGAAACAACAGATGTAACAGTTGAATTAGATTATAATGGTGAATTTATTTGCACCTATCCTGCCTACAATGATGGATGGTCGGTTACAGCTGAACCAGATGGAACGTTAATAAACGGGGAAGATGGAGAAGAGTATTCTTATTTATTCTGGGAAGGGGTAGATGATGTTCAATATGATATGAATAAGGGCTTCGTTGTAAAAGGAGAAGATACACTTGAGTTTTTAAGAGAGAAATTGAAATATCTCGGCTTAACCCCAAAAGAGTATAATGAGTTTATTGTTTATTGGCTTCCCAAGATGCAAAATAATCTATATAATCTCATTACCTTCCAGAATGAAGTTTACTTAAGTAATGCTAAATTGAAAATAACACCTGAACCAGATAGTGTTTTGAGAGTTTTTATGGCATATAAACCTCTTGATGAAGCTATCTTCATAGAGGAACAAAATCTTAAGTCATTTAATAGGAAAGGTTTTTCTGTTATAGAATGGGGTGGAGCCATCGTTGATTAGTAATAGCCTATTTTTACATGGGGGGCCAGGCGATGCAATGTTACCAGTAATGACAGGAATAAGTAAAGATTTAGAAGATGATTTTATTGTAGTTAATTGGGAGCAAAGAGGGGCTGGGAAATCCTATTATCCTTTTAAGAAATCGGATGAAATTGATGTTAATACTTTTATTTTTGATACATATGAATTAACAAACACACTGTTAAAACGATTTAGTAAAGAAAAAATATATATTATGGGAACTCTTGGGGGACAGCCATTGCATTACAAGCTGCACACCAATATCCGAAGCTTTATTATGCTTATATTGGGATTGGACAAGTGGTTAATATGAAGGAGAATGAACGGCTTTCATATGAATATACATTAAATCAAGCAATTTTGAATAAGGATAAAAAGGCAGAAAAACAATTGAAAGATATTGGAGAAGACTATTTTAATAGACCCGGCTGGCTTAAATTTTTGGAGGTTAATCTGTTTAAAACAGCCACACAATTTGAAATTCCTATTTATTTTATAGAAGGGAGGTATGACTATAATGCTCCAACTGTACTTGTAAATCAATATTATGAAAGAATTAAAGCACCCAAAAAAGAATTAATATGGTTTGAAAAATCAGCACATTTTCCACAATGGGAAGAACCAAAGAGGTTCCATACTATATTAAGGGATAAGATACTTAAGGAAAGTTACATCTCACAACATAGTGCTTCTAATATTCTGCGACCATCGGCCTTATGGTGACGGTGATAGAAAATACAATGTTTTTTGGCCAAATGCCAATAAGGAATGATGATAAATAAGGGGGAGAAATAATGGATAGAAAAGAAGAGGCTTTAAAAGTTTTTGAAAGTGGCTTTAACTGTAGTCAAGCTGTACTAAGTGTTTTTTGCGAAGAATTAAATTGTGATAGGGATTTAGCATTAAAGATTTCTACTGGTTTTGGTGGGGGGATAAGAATAGGAGAAGTATGTGGAGCTGTGTCTGGAGCCGTCATGGCGTTAGGATTGAAATATGGGCATACCATTGAAGGAGATACAGAAACCAAAAGCAAGGCATATTCACTAACTAAGGAATTTATAAATAGGTTTGAAGAAAAAAATGGAACAATAGTTTGTAAGAAGCTATTAGGGTATGATTTATCAAATCAAGAAGAATATGAGTATTTATTGGATAAAGGGATATTTAAGAACATGTGCCCGGTATTTATTAAAGATGCAATAGATATTTTGGATGCAATGTTTTCTGAATAAGGGTTTAGATGTAAACAAAAATTAAATAATGGAGGCAAAAAAAATGACAAATAAACGTTGGTTAGCAATTGGACTGGCAATGGTTATGTTTGTAGTATCAATAATCATCCCAGCAACAGCTCAACTTTTCATCGTTAAAGATGAGAAAAAAGCGACAGGTTTTTTCAAAGAATTATTAAATGAATCTTTAAGTATTACGGTACTTGAAGAGGGTAGCCTAAGTAGTCGTATTGCGGTGATAGATGTGGAAGGTGAGATCATTGACCAAACAACATCGCCTTTTGCAGTGGCTGGATACAATCATAAAAAAATACTTGCTAATTTAGAACAAATAAAAACAGATGAAACAATTAAAGCGCTTATTTTACGTGTAAATTCTCCGGGGGGTGGTGTTTATGAAAGTGCAGAATTGACGAATAAAATCATTGAAGTCAAGGAAATAAGAGATATCCCAGTTTATACAGTCATGGGAAGTGTAGCAGCTAGTGGAGGGTATTATATTGCTGCTAACTCAGAAAAAATTTATGCTCAAGCCGAAACCCTTACAGGTTCAATTGGAGTTATTATGCAAGGCTTCAATGTTACCGGATTACTAGACAAACTAGGAATTGAAGATAGAACGATTAAAAGTGGTGATTTAAAAGACCTTGGTTCTATGACACGTGAAAATACGTCTGAAGAATTAGCTGTAATGCAAGGGTTAGTTGATAATATGTATGAACGTTTTATTGACACTGTGGAATCAGGAAGGGAACTTAGTCGTGATGATATTTATACTTTAGCAGATGGACGAATTTATGATGGGACACAAGCGGTTGAAAATGGTCTTATTGATGAACTCGGTTACTTTAAAGATGCCCTTATGGACTTAAGAGAGAGTTATTCGCTTGAGGACGCCCAGGTTATTAGTTTTGAAGAAAATGATTTAAACAGGTTTAGTAATTTGTTTCTTAATTTTGGAGGGCTTTTACCCAAACAAACATCCCCTTTACCTGAAATAAATACGAATCAAAAGGCGCCACAAATGATGTATATTTACAAGGGGGTGTAACGAATGATTAAATCATTTGAAGACTATCCTGATTGTATTTATACTGGCTTCTTAATTCGTTTTTTTGCTTTTACTATAGATATTATAATGATTGGATCGCTACAGCGTATGACATTATTTTATATGGAAAAGGGTACCTTACGTATGCTTCTTTCACTAATGATTTACCTGCTGTACTTTATACTGATGAGCAAATTAAATGACGGACAAACAATCGGTAAAATGATTTTTGGAATCAAAGTTGTTTGTTTAAATGAAGAACAACTAACGTGGAAGACCGTAATTGTTCGGGAAGGGTTTGGACGTTACTTACAAAAAGCAATGCTTATTCTCTACGCCCTAGCCATATTCACCCCTTATAAACAACATTTTGTTGATTTACTTACTGACACATCGGTTGTGACGCTCAACCTTTTAAATCCACTTGAGGATGATCAGACAAGACAAATTCAAAATCAGACATTAAATGATTAATATGACTGTAATAGAGGATGGAAGACAATGATATCTGCTACAACTGCAAAAATTATAAAATTTTTACCGGATAAATGTGTTACATACATATCTAAAAGAATTGTTGAGAAATATTTGGAAAAGTATGCCCATATAAATATAGAGGGAAGTGAAAACTTAAAGGGAATAAAAACACCAACTATTTTTATATGTAACCATTTAAGCAATTCAGATGGATTAGTTTTGGATAAGGTTTTAAAAGAAATTGACCCAACTTTTGTAGCAGGTGTAAAGCTGGAAAATAATTTTCTTACAAGTATAGGGGTTAATGTAATGAAGACTACAAATATAAAGCCTAATACCGCTGATAAAGAGGGTCTTAAGAAAATAATTAAGATCGTTAGACAAGGGGAGAGTATACTGGTTTTCCCAGAAGGAACTAGAAGTAGAGTTGGTAGTTTGATAGAAGCGAAGAAAGGAATCCTTCTGATAGCAAGAATGACAGGAGCTCCTATTATACCTATTGGATTATATGGGACAGAAAAACTCTTACCTATAGATAAAGAGGGAGATATGAGTATGGAAACCTTTAATTATGCAGAGGTTCACATTAGAATTGGGAAACAGTTTGAATTTCCCGTGAGAGAAAAAAAGCAAGATAAAAAGGATTATGAAGATTTTGCTACACAATATGTAATGAAGAAAATAGCAGAATTATTACCTGAGAATTATAGGGGATTATATAAATAAATAGACTGAAAAAAGTCTAACTGATTGGGTTACTAACATAGTACTCCTAATATCCTACAACCTAAGATAAGGGCTATCTAAGGTTGCGGACATGTGCGCCCAGCATGGGTGCAAACTAGTCGGTGAAAGTCCGATACGGGGGTTGATAGTGCCAACCGTTAGCTTAAGACAATGGATAGGTTACACTTAACTGGACAGATATTTTAAGGTCATGTAAAATAAACTTATAAATCTTAAGGAGTAGATACCATGGCCCAGTCTAAAAAACCAA
>DUUM01000094.1 GCA_012841565.1 Candidatus Epulonipiscium sp.
AATGAAGAAAAAATTAGTAAAGAGATTAGAAAAATGAATATTCAAGATTTAGATTAAAATATATACAAAAGATTTTTATTGGGGGTTTTATTGTACGATTCTTCCCAAGCAAGCAGAAAGATGGGCAAGTAGAAATTTGAAAAAAGGAATTGTTAATATATACAAGTGTAAAATAAGTGAGGAACTTAATGTTAAGATATTTGATCATGCAGACGTTTTCCACAGTGAACAAATTGATGAAGTTGCGGATAGGTTTATAGAGACTTGCCATATACAAATGGGTATTTTCGATAATGTTGCATCTTGTAAGTATGAAGTGCCTAGCTATTGGGATATAGGTGCAGTATACGCAAGACTTATTGAGGGATTGGCGGAAGGGCAGATAATCGATACACTGATAGAAGTATATCATTCATGGCTGGCTGAGTATATTGATAATTACGATGTTGCCGTTTATTACATGACACCACAGTACTTGCAACTCAGCTATGAAGAAGGAGAGTTATTAGATTGAATAGGATAAACTTATAAAGAATGCTCCGATGCAGTAGGTACGGTGAACCGTATCACAAGTAGGGGGTTCGACTCCCCTCACCTCTATGGTTATAACCCTCGAATTCTGATAATTAATTGGAATCTGGGGGGTGTTTTTTGTTTGATAGGAAAGTTCAACTTTCCTTACTAATTATACTGTGCCTGTCACATCCTTTTTAATGCACAAATCTATGAAAGAATTTAAGAGGGCACTTAAACATGTGTTAGCTAGTAGCAGAAAACCAATGTGTCTGGTAGCATAGTCAGTAGCGCGCAATATTAATACCTATAAATATTATGTGTTTAATGGTACAATGACGATATAGACGAATTATTCGATAAATATAAGGGAGGTTGATGATAGTGGTTTCTAATATTATTTCTATAGAAGAAATTAAGAAGAAAACTATTCCGATACTAAAAAACTACCCCATAAATAAAGCCATATTGTTTGGCTCTTTTGCAAAAGGTCAAGCTACTAGCAATAGTGATATAGACTTATACATTGATACAAATGGAAAATTAAGAGGACTCGACTTTGTAGGATTACTTGAAATCCTTGTTGGTGCTTTAGGGATGGATGTAGACTTGATCGATCGGTCACATATTGATCCTAATACCTTAATTATGCAAGAGATTGAAAGTGGGGGTATGGTCATATATGAAAAATCAGAAGATTATTCTAAAGATAACTAATTATGCTGACTCTATACTAAGATATACAAACGGTGTAAGTTATGCTGAGTTTAAAAATAATAGTATGATGTTAGAAGCATGCGTATTTAATTTGAGCCAAATTGGTGAGTTGGTCAATAAACTTGATGTAGAATATATGACAAGATATTCAGAAATACCTTGGTTTAAAATGAGAGGCTTACGAAATAGAATCGTTCATGACTATGAAGGTGTGAACTTAAAACTAATATGGGAAATAATTGATATAGATATAGAGACATTAAGACATCAGTTGTCGGAGCTAACTAAGTAGCTTGCTCCTTGTAATAACCGATTTATGAGACAAATTAATTGAGTCGCATTGCTCGCAAGATAAGTAGTCTGACAGCTATGTAAATGGTGGATAGGGTCACCGTGGCTCGCCGAGATGCTACCGTGTCT
>DUUM01000095.1 GCA_012841565.1 Candidatus Epulonipiscium sp.
ATTTCTGATTGTCACTAATGTTCTTACTTTCTTCTTGGGCAAAAGCAGAGAGGATGGTTAGCATAAGCTCTCCATCCCCTGACAAGGTTTTAATATTCTCTTTTTGAAATTCTACTTCTATATTAAGGCTTTTTAGCTCTCTAACGACTTCAAGCATAATAGCTGTGTTTCTTGCAAATCTAGAAATGGATTTTGTAATAACTAGATCAATCTTGCCTTCCCTGCAAAGGGTTAACATTCTTTGAAACTCAGGTCTGTTTCCCATTGTTCCTGTTATGCCTCTGTCTGCAAAAACATCTACGTATTCATACTCAGGATTTATCCGTATCAAGTTTTCATAATACTGCACTTGGTTTTCAAGTGACTCACCTTGCTCATCATTCCCGGTAGATACTCTGGCATAAGCACACACCCTTTTCTTTGCTAATTTCACCTCTATGATAGGCTCTATAATCCTTACACGCATTGGCTTTGGCTCCTCTCTATCAAATTGACGCAAGTTCTTAGTTCAGTGGGTGCTCTTACCCAATGAACTGTAGAACTGCTAATGCATGACTGTAGTTAGAGTTGTCCTTCCACTTGTAAAAGGGGAAGACTTACTCTATCTTAGTCAGGCGAAATGTCCTTACCTATACATCACTTATTTGATGATAGAAGTCAAGTCATAAACGCTTACTGATTGAATATCATAACCGTAGCATCAAACCCTGCCGCTCTAAGCTTTTCAACCTGCCTATCTGCATTTTCTCGTACGGTATAAGAGCCTGCCATTACCCTATATAAGGTTTTATTATTGCTTTCAGGAACTGGTTTTGTAAGTGGAATATATTTAATACTAAGCTCATCTAAGATAGCTTTTGTAATACATTCTTTAATCCCATCAAACTTACTATCAAATATCTGATTATCCTTATTGTTATCAATAAAGCCTATTTCCACTAAGATAGCAGGAGCCTTTGTTTCCCTTAGTACATGGAAGTTTGCCTTCTTAACGCCCCTATCCCTAAACCCAACTCCTACTAAGGCTTTCTGCACCTTATCAGCTAGGCTCCTAGCCTTTGCGCTTTGCTTTGTATAGGTATAGACTTCCACCCCTTGCCCCACCTCTGGCTGATAGGCATTTCTATGGAGGGAGATGAAGTAATCGTAGCTTCCCTTCTTCTCAAAATTACTTCGTGCCCCTAAGCTTACTGTGGTATCTGATGTTCTTGTTTCGTCTACTGCAATACCATGCCTCCGTAGTTCTTTGGCCACGGCAAGCCCTGCCTTTAACACATCATCCTTTTCTTTTCTTCCCTTATAGCTAGCCCCTTGATCATTTCCCCCATGGCCATAATCTAAGCAAAGCTTAATCATGCTTATCACCATCCTTTAACTGTACTAAAATCTCCCGAAGTTTATCTGGAATCGGTAGGCCAAGCTTTGCCGAATTTTCCAAAATACTGATTCCTTCATTTGAGATATAGAAGAATATAACTGCCGTTCTAATAGCCCCACCGTTCTTTATAAGATAGGCATCTATGGTATGGCCAATGGCTACCATTAGAAATGTCATGACCTTTTTAAATATGCCCCTAAAGCCTATGGAACTTGATAGCTCCTTATTGATGATGGCAAGCATAACACCTGTTAGATAATCAATAACTATAAATGCAACTAAGGCATATAAAAAGCTATCATAGCTGCCTAAGACATAACCTAGGTAACCACCGATAGCTGTAAAAATAACCTTTATAAAATTCATTAAATCTTTCACTTTATCCCTCCTCTTTAAATCAAGTAGTATTTTTCAATACTTTTGATTACTTCTTATGTTTTTAAAATAGTATATTTCAATAAATTAATGAAAGTTTATCTGAAATATCTATAATTACCCTCACTTAATAAAAGGTAGCTCTTTGTGTTTTTATAAACAATGGCTTTGCCCACTTTATATAGTAGTAGAACCTCTTTCTAACAGGATTAAATCCCAAACTTCCTTCGTCCAACTTAATCTATATATGGGTCCCGTCATGCTCGTATGCAGGATTATATCCTAATGGAGGAATCACAGGATCGCCATTTTTGTTATTTATAAATAACATACTATATATTTGAATTTATACTTTATTGGCTACCATCTCAATAAAATATTGTTTTGAATAATCCTTTTATGTTTCTTCTTTTGCAAAATCTACACTTAGGCAACTGAGTTTAAAAATTCTTCTGGATATCTAATCTCTAACATCATTTTATTTTCGTCATAATCTATGTCTTTTAAGATTATAGTGTGTATTATCCTTAGCAGCTTCCTACATAATGCGATTATTGCTTGTTTACCAGTCAGTTGGTTCTTGCTTCGAGTTGTATAATATATATACATTTCTTTAAATGCAGGATTTGTTCGTATCATTCCTAATACAGCTTGATACAAAATACGTCGTAGATCTTTACGCCCTCTCCTACTGATGGATGTTTTTCCTTTCGTCTTACCAGAGCTGTTTTCTATTAAAGAAAGTCCTGCCATTTTTATAAGTTGTTTAGGACTCCGGTATTTCTTTATATCTCCTAGCTCAGCAATAATACCACTTGCAGTTACAATTCCTATACCCTTTATCTGCATCATTTTATCTGCTGCATCTAGGCTCTTGCACAGCTCCATAACATAATTATCTATTTCCTCTATGCTTTGCAGAAACGCTTCATATTTTTCCAACAGATAATTGATTTCCATCTTTGCAAATGAATGGCCCTCTTTAAGCCCTATACTGTTTTCACTAGCTAACACAAGTCTTTCTATCTTCTTAAGCCCTACACCCCTTCTAAGCTTCGGTGGAAGCATCTCATAGATCTCATGAGGTGATACCTTTTCGATTTCAGATGGAAATATATACTTCTTGATTATTTTAATAAATGACTTTGACTCCCATCTTACATAAGCATCTTTGTACTCCGGGAAATATCTGTCTAACCAGTTGTGTATCTGGTTCTTGGTGCGATTTAAATCCTTTACCATAACCAGTCTTAAGTTCTTTGCATTTCTTAACTCTTCGTATTCTCCTTCTAATAGATTAGGCGTTGAGTATCTGGCATCTTTTACTAATTGTGCAATTACTTTAGCATCTTTTTTATCTGTTTTAGTTTGATTGTTATCATCTAATTCCTTGATCCTTTTTACATGCATTGGATTGACTGTAACAACAGTATATTCTTCTTTTTCTTTAAGGTATCTAGCAATATTTAACCAGTAATGTCCTGTTGGTTCCATTCCAATAATTACGTGATTTTTGTTCTCGGCTAATTTAATATCTGTTATCCAGTTTTCTAATTCTAAGTAGCCTGAAAGTGAATTGTTGAATTTAATTGTCTTTCCAAACTCTACGCCTCTAATATCTTGAGCTCTTGCTACATGAAACTCTTTCGCAATATCAACGCCAATTATTAAAGTTTCAACTGTTAATTGCTTTAGTCTTTCATTTTGCTTATAATTCATAATGAATCCTCCTTTAAATTAATTAATTGTTTTCTCTCAATTACAATTATACCTTAATTTATTTGTGAGGATTTCTTATTTTTATCTTATCACAGGAAGCTCGTATGGATTGCTTTTTGATACCTCAAACCTAAAATTACCACTTCCAATTTGATAATCTATTTCAATTTCTGTTACTAGCTGATCATTCAAATCATAATCTTTTATTACATCCTCTAAACTATTATATTTTTTCTTTTTGGAACTTTTAAAGCTAATTAAAACATCTTTCTTATATGAATTATATGGATATCTCTCTTTTATCTCTTCTCTAATTTTTTCAGGAGTCTTTTGTTGAATAGGCATACGATATTTTAATTCTTTTTCAATCTCTAGTTCATAATTGTTACTTAATCTTATCCAGATATCCTCTATAATTTTACTTAATTCATTTAAATTAGCTTCAGTTAATAACCATGGTCCTTTAATTTTTTTACTATCTGGTAATAAGTACTTTTCCATAGTCATTCTCCTTTCTAGATTTTGCCTAACGTCTCACGTATTCCTGATGTCTCGCAGCCTTAGATAGCTCCTATCTTAGGCTGTGGGATATTAGGAGTACTATGTTATACGATGACTCTAGCGGAAGTAGCCAGTTGCTTGTTTTAGCCAGCATTTTTAACAAGGTTATTCTATAAAATTTAATACCCATTCTGATAATTCTTTAGAATCAATTTTATAGCAAACCCCATTTATCTTATTATTATGAAAAACATAATAAACAACTTCATTATCTTTCCTGATTAATTGGATTGTTGAATCTGTTAATGATATATTTAATTCCACCGCACTACCATAATCGGTTACTAATTCCTTATCAGAACCTTTTATTATCTGTACGATATAATCTATATCATTACGATTTAAAGTTACTTCTTTCTCATTATGGAGCTCATCAAATATCTTTGCTGCTTTTATATCTCCATCTGGGTATATATCTTCGGTAGATATAGCACTTTTTGAATTAACACCTTTTGAACATCCTGCGATTATTGATAAACATATTAAACTAATCAATATCAATGACACCATATTTCTTTTTCCTTTTGTCACACAAATACCTCCTGACTTACTAATCATTCACATTGTTCCCCTAAATAGATTAGTTAATAATTATGGTTTCGTGTTCTTAAGAATAATAAAACTTTCACACCTTCAGTTTGTATCCAGCTAGGGTTGTCGTAGTCACCATAGAACCGGTAGTCGCCCACCGCCCCTGGCACAGATCCCAGCGTGCGGAATTCCCGCACTGGGCTCTTCGGTTGCCTATCTCTACTTCCGCTTTCCAGTAGCAATTTTGATTACTACCTTCCTTTCGATGTCATACAGTGAGGTTTGCAATC
>DUUM01000096.1 GCA_012841565.1 Candidatus Epulonipiscium sp.
CTGACATCACAAGTCCTGTAGCAACAGCATTTCTTGGCCCTTCTACGCCTCTAATTTCACCCCGGCCAGATACAATGTTATACCTTGCAAGTTCTGTTAATATCATTTCAGGGATTTCAAAGTCTAGTGCACTTCCCCCAACTAAAACTACATTGGGTATATGACGTATATTTCCGAGTGGTGCTATTTTAGTAAGAGCTCTGATTGTGTTTTTAACAAAAACATTATGCTTAATATGCTTTCTAGTGCCTACAATCTTTTCCATTGTATGACGTTTTTCTATGGGAATAAAATCATCTTCCTTACATACGACAACTTTACCAAATATCGTTGGGCTTAATGGATTTTCAAAAAAAATCACTTCTCCATTTTCCATACGAATATGAAATAAGCTTTCTACCTTTGCAAGTGGATACCTTTTTATATCTTCTGCTAAAGAACGATTGTTTAGGCCTAATTCATAATCAATCATCATGGTTATAAAGGCCCCAGCACCTGCTAAATGTGTGGAATATATGGTTCCCTTTTGATCTAATAAAGCTGCATCTGTAGAACCACCGCCTAAATCTAACATGGCAATTGGTAAATCACTTCCTGGAGTTGTCCATGCACCTAGTGTAGCCATAACAGCTTCTACTCCTGCAACAACTACTTTAACCCTTAGGTCTTTTTCTAATGCATTTGCAATTTCTTGAATAGGAAGTTTTTTAGACTTTACCATAGCGGCAATTGCAACGGCATTTTCCATTGCTATTTCACCGGCAAGAGCACCTTTCACATCTACTGGTATCATTGTATCAATTGCCAATATATCCTTAATATGGATACTGTCATAGTCTTGATCAGACAGACTGGCAAGTTCTTCTTTCATACGATTTAACATCCCACCTACATTACTACCAGCTTCTCCTACTATTTGCTCAATGGTCCCTACTTGTTCTATTTTTTGCATAATTGCTTGAGCACCCTCATCAATTCCTATTGTTTCAAGCTTACTGCCTTTTCCTTTAATCATAAGTGTGCCTGCAGGTATGACTCTTTCCTTTACTTCACCTAAAGGTGTTCTTACGACTACTGCTGACCTATTACCAATTAAGCTTTTAGCAATAGGAACAATCATTTTTACCTCTTTGGGTGTTAAAGCAAATATTTTGGCAATACCATAAGGATTGGAAAGGGTTGTAATTGTCTTGCCTGTTGAAGCTACTTCAACTGCTGCCTTCATATTTAATGGAATCTTATGAATCTGCAAGACCTCATCAATGATTGGAACTTTATGTTTTAGGCGATTATGTATTAATACTGCTTCATCCTTTTCTACAATAACTGCCTTTACATCTTGTTTTAAATCATTTAGCATAGATGCTGCTGTTTCATAATCAAAGCTACTTGGAACAAGGGCGATATAGGATTGGTCTTTCGACTTGTTTGGGAGCTCTTCTAGTAAAGCTGTAATCCCAACGCCTATTCCCTGGCCACTTGGTGTAAGTGGGTTATGGCCAATCATGGTGGACTCGGTAATAATTGTTTCTGTAATTGTTTCCATAGCAGTATCCCCAATAACGGGAGCCGCCTCATTAATGCGTATCAAATCAATATTCTTCATTTCTTTGTTAATTAAATTTAAAGCACCATTAAGTGCATTTTTAATTCCAGTAAGATTTTGCAGTGTTCCCTTTGTTCCTGTAGTATCTACCCGGTAACTACTTTCAAACAAGACACTTTTGTCATCTTGTATTTGAGCAATACATACCTCTGTTGTTGAATTTCCAATATCTACTCCTGCAATTCTTCTCACTTATATTCACCAACGTTCCTATCTTTTAAGAATATCTCGTTTTTTATATACCTCTAAAGTGTCGCGTATAAATGTGGCACATACTGTTGCATTATATTCTTTTTCAAGTTTATTGATAATCTTATTTAACTCTTCTTCTGTAGACCTATAGGGACGCAACATGTTGTATATTTCTAAAATCTCATCATCTGGGATACTAATCAATTCCGATGCACGTATAAAATTTTGGGCTAACTGAATTCTTCCAGCTTGTCTTGCTACTTCTGCTTGAAGGATTAATGTTTCTTTTGCAATAGAAACATCTTCAATCTTTATACTCCCATTCATAATATTATCTATTGTTATTTGTTCAAGTTTTTTTCCTGTTTTAGATCGAATGGCTTGAGGGTGTTTTTCCATTAAAGGATATAAATCCATTACATTCCCTCCCTATGAAATGATGTATCAATTTCAATATATGGCCCTCTGTTAATGACCATCTCTGTTTCTTTTGTATGCATGAGGGCTGCTTTTACCTGATACCTTGGTCGTGAATTAATATCATTTTGTATGGGTATTGGCGTTACAACTTCACCTTTTGCATATTTTGCTGTGTTTTTTCCAATGGCACGGTAAATCTCTAATGTAATCAAGGGTGCCTGTGGAAATAATTCTAAGTTTGTTAAAGGGTATAAGTCTTTTTGATGGATCACTACTGTTCCCTTTGATTGAATCCCAAGTGCAACTCCTGAGCCTACCATCTTTGCCACATCATTGCCTATAAAAGCAACATCTGAGGTGCGGGTGACCCTTATGATTCTTGGAATCATTCCTTCTTCTTCAATCCCTGCAAGCAGTTCTTTTAGTACATTCACAAGGGGTAAACCCTTAATTGTGTTATGGATACTAATACCAAAAGCTGGTCCTATACCAATGCCTACTTCTTTTATACTAACAGCAGGCTTAGCCTGTCCAATTTCTTTAAAATCACCGTTTCTAGATTCAAGTTCTACCGATGGCTTTTGGGCAAGTGATTGTTTTGCTTGTACTTCTAATAGGACCTTTTGGACGATTTCTTGTATTTGTTTTTCATTTATTTGCATTCCATCGC
>DUUM01000097.1 GCA_012841565.1 Candidatus Epulonipiscium sp.
CTCTAGATTCATGCTTATACCGCCTTTCAAACATGCTTGATAACAAGGAGAGACTAAAGGTCAGTATAAAGTATAAAAACCCAACGAATATATAGTTTTCAAACATTCTAAAGTTATCTGCAGATATCTCTTGTATGGTCTGGGTAAGTTCAATCACTGCAATAACAGAAAACAAGGAAGAATCTTTTATAATAGAAGCAAACTGCCCTGTAAGAGCTGGCAAAACCCGTGACATTAAGATTGGAAAGGTAACAAATTTAAAGGTTTTTACCGAATCTAATCCTATAGCCTTAGCAATTTCATATTGGTGATTATCGATACTTTGGAGACCCCCCTAATAATTTCAGAAATATAGGCCCCTTCAAAAATAGATAAAATGATAATTCTGCCAATATAGCGATTATCAATTCCCCAGTATTCACTATCTTGAGCAGGAATTTGCACAATATCAGTGATGTCTTTATTTGCTTGATATTGACGGTAAATGGTCAGCTGATCATAAATAAAGGCATCTGCTTTCCCTTGAAGCACTTCTTTTACACTTGCATTTTCTGAAGAAAGAGCATTAACCGTTGCCTTTGTTAGATGTTTTTTTGCATAAACAGATCCAATGGTTCCTTTTTTAATATCAATAACCATTCCCTCTTGGTCTAAGTCAGCAACTCGAGTGATTCCAGAATTCTGATTCACAAGTAGTGCAAGATAGGAGCGTGAATATGGAATGGAAAAATCCACAACTTCTTTTCGCTCCTCTGTAATGGTCATAGAGGATATGACAACATCTACTTTACCTGTTTGAAGAGATGGAATCAGGCCATCCAATTGGTATTTTCAATTTTCACAGGTCTTTCTAAAAATTCACCCAGTGCTTTTGCTAGGTCCACACTAATACCAGCTGGATTTCCTTTATCATCTTTTGTTTCAAAAGGTGGATAGGCAAGTTCCATTCCAACAACCAGTGGTTTTACTTTTGAGGTTGCTATAATAGTTATTCCTAATAATATGTAGCATTAAAGCCTTTGCTATACTGATTTAAGCGGTTCATAATCCTATCCCCTTCTTGGCCTTTTTGGGGTGTTGGGCAATAGTCATTTCTATATTTGACAGATGAAACGGTGCAGGGGATGATACTTATATCCGTAGAGCTAATTTTTTTATTTTGATCTAAAATAAAGTTTTGTTGAAAAATAAATGTATCTTTATCAGAAGGGTTTCTATTTCCTCCAAAACAAAAGTTTCCAAGGCTATAGACGATATATTTATCCTTATATTTCTCAATTCCTTGCATGACATGTGGATGATGTCCAAGTACTAAGTCTGCCCCTTGATCAATGGCGAACTTTCCTAAATCCTTTTGGATACTGTTAGGGTAATTGGATCCTTCATCTCCCCAGTGAAAGGTTACAATAAGGATATCTGTTTTTTGTTTCATAGCCGCTATATCTTTTTTAATACCGTCTTTTACCCATTTAGAGTTATTCCAACCCTTATATCCCAGGTTCCCTATGTTAATTCCTTTAATATTATTAATAGATTGATGATCTAGTCCAAAATAACTAATGCCTGCTTTTTTTAAAGCAGCAATGGTATCATCATATCCTTTTTGAAAATAATCATAGGTATGATTATTAGCTAGATTGACGGCTTCTACATTTCCATGCTTTAAAATCTCTGTAAACTCAGGTTTTCCTCGAA
>DUUM01000098.1 GCA_012841565.1 Candidatus Epulonipiscium sp.
CGAAAAAGATACTCCTATGGGTCCGTTATGGTAGATTTAGAAACCCATCGTATTGTTGATGTTATTGATTCAAGGGAGACTAAAAAAGTTGCTGAGTGGCTAAAATCATTTCCAAATATTGAGGTAATTTCACGCGATGGTGCACAAACATATTCATCTGCCTCTACCAATTCACACCCTAATGCCTTGCAAGTAAGCGACCGATTCCACCTATTAAAAAACCTGTCAGAAGCTGTAGAAAAACATATGAGATACTTGTTCCCATCTCGTTTAGTTATACCCGCAACCCAAGCCACTCAAAGTCCAGAAATGCAAGTTTTATATAATACACGTAACCGTGGGGAACGCATTCGATATGCTCAGCAGAAGCGAGCTGAAGGCTATATCATAAATGATATAGCCCTACTATTACATTCTTCCCAAGATACTATTTCAAGATATTTAGCTATTCCTGAAGATGAGATACCAGATCCCAAGGAAAATGCAAGGGAAATCCAACATATTAACCAAGTTAATAAAAAGCAACTAGCTATTGATGAGGTTCGCCAGCACTATAGCAAGGGTCGTTCAGTTGAAGAGATAACACGCCTTACAGGGCATACCCTTCGTACTGTTCAAAATTATCTCAGAACAGATTGCCCTACAAATAATGGTCATTATGATAATAGAATGCCTGGCAAGCTATCCTTATATGAACAAGATGTTATTTCAATGCGTTCACAAGGAATAACCTACGCTAAAATACATGAAGATATATGTTCTAGGGGATACCAAGGTACTGTTGCATCACTCAGAGTATTTATGCAAAAAGAAAGAACACATCACAAGAATGTTCAGGTGGAAACCGTATTGCCTGTAGAATATATTCCGAGAAAACTTATGTGTCAATTAATATATCGCCAATTAGAACACATTAAGGGGCTAACCCAAGAGCAATATGATGCCGCTATTCAAAAATATCCGATACTAGGACAACTTTATACATTGTTAAAAGAGTTTCACCGAATTATGTTCTCTCACAAAAGCAATGAATTAGAGCAATGGATGCACTTAGCATCATCCTTGAAAATCTCTGAACTTGATACATATATAGCCGGATTGAAAAATGATTTAGAAGCTGTAAAAAATGGAATCGATTATAAATATAACAATGGACTAGCTGAGGGAAGTGTAAATAAGATAAAGTTAATCAAACGGATAATGTATGGTCGAAATAGTTTTCAATTACTAAGAGCTAAAATTCTGCTTAATGAATATTACTATCAAATCAACTAAGTCTGGAAAGAACCTATTAAGCGCTTACGTAATATCTTAGATAAATGTAAGAATAGAAGTGTTATACAAGGAGGAAAGAAGATATGAAGATTTCAGATAATACCAATGTAAGGTATGGACAAATACCTGGTAGGTATGAGGTTATACCTCAAAAGGATACAGGGAACATATTGACAAAAGCAATAAAAGATTATAAAGATGAATATCTTACAGGTTTAACAGACGAAGAGCGCGCCAAAATTGATGAAGAGATTAAAGCATATTTAGAGCAACATGAGCTTAAAACAGAACAAGATAGAAATAAACTCAATAGTTTTATTAAACGCTTATTAAAAAAATATGGTTTTAAAGGTGATTATGAAGATTTTATTGGTGAAATAGATGAAGACGAAGCAACGCCTTTAAAATCAGACACTGCTTTTGCATATGAAAAAAGTATTTGTAGTGGTGTAGCCTCTAAAGTAAGGCTTTTAGAGATGGAACAATATCCAAAATCATTACTAACCCGGATGGCACAAGCACACTTTTAATACTAAAAAATACGATGGTTGTTGGCAAGTTTAATCTTGGAGAAGGGTTAGATGAGAATGAAGGGGAGGACCTTCATTTGGAAGGGTAAATAAATACTCCGTAAAGGTTCAAATATAGATTGTAGATTATAGGATGTGCAGAAATGGGAATCACTTCTATAATGTGCTGTAGTTTATATTTTTAACAGGAGAGCCGATATGTATATTAAGAAGTGGCATTTAAAAATCAAGAAGGGGGATGAATAGTGTACGTCAACTTAAATATTAGCCGAGAAAATAACTTTTCAAATGTTTATCGTACCAACCAAACCCCATCGAAAGATGGAGTTGAAGCAAAAAATAACATGCGCCCTGAGCAAAAGGACTCTGTGCGTATTAGCCCTATGGGTAGAAAAAACAGTATGATAGAGAGTTTTGTGAAACAAAGACAAAGTATAATAGAACAAAAAGAAAAGCTAACAAGTAGTACCCTGGAAAAAAGTGGGACATTAGATAGCATTAAAAGTCAGCTTGAGAGCTTTGATGAACAAATTAAAAATCTTGATCAACAAATTGCTAAAAGTATGGCTGAACAAACAAAAAAACAAGAAGAAGAAAAGAAAGTAGATATTTATAGCAAGCCCAAGACAAAAGAAGAAGTCGAAAATGAGCGATTAACAAACATAGTAAGTCATTCA
>DUUM01000099.1 GCA_012841565.1 Candidatus Epulonipiscium sp.
AATTGGCACAAATTATGATAAATTCCTTAATTAATGGAACGGGTGCTACAGACAAGGGAATCGTAGTGCGGTAAAAGTTAATTGTGCTAAATCAGACAAAGATGCCAGCGATCATCATTGAATATGGTTTTTTGTCCAATGAAAAGGAAGAAAAGCTTCTATTAACAGATGGGTAACATGGAAGGAGATGTTCTTAGTAAAGCGGGCATTCCTGCTATCTATCATATAAAACAGGTGTACATTTTGATCCTAAATATAGTACAATATAATAATATAAACCTATTATACGAGGGAGTTGTGTAAATGATTAATGTAATGGAAGAGCTAAAACAGTATCATATGGGTGAAGTCCAAGATGACTGTTTAGCGGACAATGAAATGACAACCGTGTTAAACATCTTTAATAAAACAGTGGATAAAATAGCAAAAAGGCAATATCAATCCCTGACCAATATAGATACGGTTGTAGATTTATTAGATGATATAAAAGAAACAGATAAAAGAATTTCTCTTTCTGAGGAAAAAGCACAGGTACTAGATCAGGAAACCCAAAGGCTTGTGAAGGTAATTATCGAAATGGGTGATTTACTAGAAGATATTTATATATCAAGTACACAAGGTAGTAATGAGGGGCTAAAAGAGCAAATGCAATTACAATGGAACCGTATGCAGCAAATATTATTAAGCCATCAAATGGTGTGTTTTGGAAATGTAGGTGAGTTATTTGATGTTAGATTGCATATTGCTAAAGAAACAATAAGTGACAACCAAGTAGAAGAAATAAAAGAAACAAAGCTATTAGAAGTGATTAAAAGTGGGTATATTTATAAAGGACAACTCATTAGAAAAGCGGAAGTTGTTATTAACAATTAATCAAGGGGTGGAAGTAGATGAGCAGGATAATAGGAATTGACCTTGGAACATCAACATCGGAAGTTGCAATTATTGAAGAGGGGGTACCTACGGTTATTAAAAACCGAAGGGGGAATTTGATTACGCCTTCGGTGGTGGGTATTTCAACTAGTGGAGAGATTATTGTTGGAGAACTAGCAAAAGAACAATTTTTAGCCAAACCTCATGATACAGTGATTGAAGTAAAGCGCCTAATGGGAACTGATCAGATGGTATCCATGGGGGATGAGCAGTATATACCACAAGAGATTTCTTCACATATTCTAAACTATTTAAAAGAGTGTGCTCAGGACTATGTAGGTGAACTTATAGAAAAGGCAGTTATTACTGTTCCAGCCTATTTTACAAATGAGCAAAGAAGAGCAACAGTAGAGGCAGGCGAGATGGCAGGTCTTCAAGTTGAGCGAATTATTAACGAGCCAACAGCAGCAGCTTTAGCTTATGGAATAGAGCACATGGAGGATAATAGTCACATACTCGTGTATGATCTAGGTGGGGGGACTTTAGATGTCACCCTACTTGAGATGTTTGACGGTGTTTTAGAAGTTAAAGCAAGCAGTGGGAACAATAAACTAGGCGGGAAAGATTTCGATGAGAAAATAATGGACATGCTCTGCCATGAATTCGAAAAAGAATATAACATTAATCTTTCTGAAAAAATAAGAGCATTAGTACGAATCAAGCAAGAAGCGGAAAATTGTAAAATAGCTTTAAGTACTCAAGATGAGTATACAATCAATCTCCCATTCTTATCCCAAAAGAACGCAGAACCTATAGGACTTGTTAGGACAATCACAAAAGATGAATTTGAAAACTTGATCAGAGACCTGGTGCTTTCAACCCAAGCACAAATTAATGTTGTTCTTAGTGATGCTGCCCTAGAGGTAAAAGATATCGATACAGTATTGTTAGTAGGGGGCTCAACTGAAATACCACTTGTGCGTCATTTCCTAGAAAAATCCTTTGGGAAGAAACCAGCCCAAGCCGTTGACCCAAATCTAGCAGTGGTTATGGGAGCAGCTATTCAAGCAGGGATTATTAATAATGAGCTATCAGAAGACCAAGATATCCTTATTACAGATGTCTGTCCTTATACACTAGGAATAGAAACTCTAGGGCTAATGGCGGGTATGTTAATGCCGGATATTTATGATATTATTATCCCAAGGAATATTACAGTTCCTGTTGTTCGGGAAAAGACATATGCAACAGTAGCGGATAATCAGGAAGAAGTAGAAATAAATGTCTATCAAGGGGATCACAAAAAAGCATCTTTAAATAATTCCATTGGTAACTTTAGATTAACGGGTATTCCACCAAATGATGCATCCAAAGAGAAAATAAAAGTAAAGTTTATGTATGATATTAATGGAATTCTTCATATTGAAGCCCAGATTATAAGTACTGGGGAACAAACTGGTATCACCATCGAAACAACAGGTGTTAAATTAGAAAAAGAGATGGATCTATCTGACTGGGATCAATCTCCTAAGGCGAGAAAATATAGAAGAATCATTAAGAAAGCAGAAAGTATACTAGGGGAATATTTTGACAGTGAGTTCTACGATGAGCTAGATGATTTAATAAGACAAATAAAAGAGGCTCTTATAACAGGGAAACACGATGAACTAGAAGGGTTAGCAGAAGACATTAGTGATATCCTTTATGATCTGGAGGACTAAAGAGAATGATGCTAGAAAACATTTCAGATAGCTACTATAACAAAGGCCTTATCCATTTTCAAAACAATGATTTAACAACTGCTAAAGGATTATTTCAAAAAGCTATTAATTTTAATCCAAAGGTGAGTCATTACTATAATATTCAAGGCTTATGTTTATATCAACTAGGTGAATTTAATAAGACAAAGATAGTATGGGAGCAAAGTATGTCTCTTGAAAATAAAGAACATAACTCGGCCTATAAATATTTAAAAATGTTAGATGAAGAAGGATTTCAAAATCTATCTAAACAATATAATAAGGCTTATGATTATGCTTTAAATCAAGACTTTAAAAAGGCTATTGACCTAATAAAAAACAATCATTTACAAGATTATAATATGGCAAAGATTAATAATTTTTGTGGGCTATGTTATTATGGTAAAGGAAATAGGACTAAAGCATTTAAAGTATGGCAAGGCGTACTAAAAAATGATACCACTAATCCCCAAGCCTTGCAGTACTTATCACAAATTGACATACAACAAAATGGCTTAAATAAGACCATTGATAAGTTCAAAAAGTTACTTAAGAGAAGCCTATAGGAGGTGCGAATAAAATGGACACATATTATGCTGTTTTAGGCATCAATCAAGAAGCTACAGCAATAGAAATTAAAAAGGCGTACTTTTCTATGATTAGGAAGAATACACCAGAACGAGAACCAGAAAAGTTCATGGAAATTAGGCATGCCTATGAAAGCTTATCCAACGAAAAAATGCGGGCTCAGTATGATGAGTGGATGAACATGCCTTTGTATGTTCAGGTGAGCCTAGATGAAGCTAAGATCATGTTTGAACAAGGCAATTTAAATAGAGCAATTAGAATACTAGAGCAATTACAGCAAGAGGTTCCAGAAATACTCATGATACAAAGTTTGCTTGGGGAATTTTATATGCATAATGATAATCCTGGGAAAGCAATAAAGATTTTCACGGAACTTGTGGGAGTGGACCCTGAGAATCCAAGTTTCGTAGGGAATTTAGGCCAGGCATATTTAGTCAGAGGGTGGCATAAGAAGGCATTAGAGACTTTAAAACAGGCGGTCTCTCTCGACCCAGACAATTTTTGGTTATGGATAGGCCTTAGTGAAGCTTATCTGGTAGGGGGGGAATCAGATAAATCTAAAGAAGTTCTCCAAAGATCATTGTCCACAGATCAGGGAAAAGAAAGTTTTGCATTTCCTATTTACTTTAAAATTTTAATAATAGATATTGAGGAATTAGACTTAGAAGCTATTAAAGAAAGTTTAGAAAAGGTATATGAGATGGCGGCTACTATGGAGGATGAAAAAGAGGGCATAGCATGGACATTACTTGCTCTTGCAAATCGAATGGTAGACATGCAAGTTTTTGACATTGCAGAAGTCATACTAGATAAAGCTTTACAGCTTTCGCCTCAAGACGAAAGTATCAAACAATTAAAAGATTTAGTTGATGTGTTTTGCAAAACTGAAGGTGAATTCTCAAGTCTAGAAATGGATGATGATTATGATGACGATTTTGTAGGTTTTATAGCATCAAGGATCTTACCAGCAGGCGTAATGGATGAAGAAATTTATGTTAATCTAGTGGAATATAGTTTTTTAAAGGAGTTCCATGCTAAGGAGAAATATATTTTTATGTTAGAGCAAGAATATCCTAAAATCTATCATGAGCTAAAGGAATATTTCGAGAAGGTACGTAATAAAAGGAAAAGAACTAAAAGGATCAACGAGATTGAAAGGTTTTTAACAAAGAATCAAAAACAGGTGGAAATGTTTATGATGAGCAGGTTCTTAGAAAGGGCTGAAGGGCCTGCAGATTACTTTGACGACCATAGGGATTGTGAAGAGTGTTGCGATAATAGTGATGAATGGTATGGTCAGTATGCAAAGCAAGAACCTTATGTAAATGCAGAGGCAAAGATAGGAAGAAATAATCCTTGCCCTTGTGGAAGTGGAAAAAAGTATAAAAAATGTTGTTATGAAAATTAGAACAGCAAGATTAATCCAGGGTCGCAAAAGAAAAATATGACATAAGATACTGGAAATGTTTAGTGGAATACAAAGGCTGAAAATATATTCTTTTATCAGCTATTTGAACTAATTTATCTATCAATAGCTTTTCTTTGCTTAATTCTTCACTGCTTGAAAGTCCAGCGCTAAAAGTTAATTTTATAGAATGGTTATTAAAAACAAAGTACAGACATATGTAGGGTTGTGGTTATAATGGAAAACATTGCAGAATCTGTATTAGCAAGATTGAAAAATGAATCTAAGAAAAAGGGTGTTTCATTACAACAAATGATCAATTTATTTTGTCAGGAAGAGTTTATTAGACGCCTTTCAAATTCTAAATATAAGAATAATTTAATCCTTAAGGGCGGGTTTTTATTATATTCTATTAGTGGTTCACTACTAGACCAACAATTGATGCAGATTATTTACTGAAAAATTATTCTAATGAAATGGATAGCATAGAGACCCTTGTAAATGAAATCATATGCTTAGAGAATAAAAATGAATTTATAGAAATAGAAATTAGAAACTTAGAAGTAATTAGCGAGTCTAAGGAATACCACTTCTTTAGAATCTACAGTAGCAGAAAAAATAGATGCAATTGTAGCATTGATGGAATTTACAGGCAGGATGAAAGACTTTTATGACATATAATACTTGGCAATAACATTTGAATTCGAGGGAAGTATACTTGAGAGCAAGTGGATTAAATATAAATTGAACTTATACTTTCGTGTATCAATATTCTGTTTCTGTCAAAGGCGGAGAAAGCTTTACAACCAAGCCTTTTGATGCAGCTGCTGGTAGAATGGCTGAAGACGGGGATCGGTTAGTATTTCACACATCACGTGAGAGGTATACCACAAGTGATGGTCTCAATCATCAATCGCAGCTAACACTTATTGTGGATACAGGGGCAATGAAAGTTCTAAATGATTTAGGGCCATTTCAAAGTAATCATGTGAGTCACTCTTTTGATCAATATGTTCTAATTGATGGACAAGGGAATCCTACAAGTGGAATAGAAATATTGAAAGGTTTCAAATTATCTAAAGGACAACCAGTAGTGCGAGGCAATAAGGTAACTTGGTATGTGGATAAAAAAGGAGTACGAACATTTTATACGATACCGCTATAAAGTTATTTCGACTAGGGATAATGATGAATATGTGGATAATCTTGCAAGAGCAGAATTGGCACAAATTATGATAAATTCCTTAATTAATGGAACGGGTGCTACAGAC